>DATNQL010000986.1:0-7002 GCA_036704025.1 Stenomitos sp. | reverse complement strand
GTTTATGCCGGCTTGCTGCCTTTTGAGGTGCAGCAAACTACCCTGGAAAATCTGCCCCGCACCCGCACCCAGATCCTGATGAATGTGGGGAATCCAGAGGAAGCGTTCAGTTTGGCTGCTATTCCCTGCGATGGCGTGGGGCTGGCTCGCTTGGAATTTATCATTACCAACCACATTCAAGTCCACCCGCTGGCTTTGGTTCACTACGACACGCTCGAAGACGAGCTGGTCAAGGCGGAAATCGCTCAGCTGACGGCACTGTATGAAGAAAAGCCACTGTTCTTTGTGGACAAGCTGGCTCACGGGATCGGGCGGATTGCTGCTGCGTTCTATCCGAATCCGGTCGTTGTGCGGCTGTCGGATTTCAAGAGCAATGAGTACGCCAATCTTCTCGGTGGGCGGCAGTTTGAACCCCATGAAGAAAACCCGATGATTGGCTGGCGCGGTGCCTCGCGTTATTATGACGAGAATTACCGGGATGCCTTTGCCTTAGAGTGCCGAGCGATGAAGCGGGTTCGGGATGAGATGGGTTTGACGAATGTTATCCCCATGATTCCCTTCTGCCGTACTCCGGATGAAGGTCGTAAAGTGTTGGCAGAGATGGAGAAACATGGACTCAAGCGGGGTGAAAATGGCTTGCAAGTCTATGTGATGTGCGAGATTCCAAGTAATGTCATCTTGGCTGATCAATTCAGTGAGGTGTTTGATGGATTCTCGATTGGGTCAAATGACTTAACTCAGCTAACTTTGGGTTTAGATCGCGACTCGGCTTTGGTGGCTCATATCTTTGATGAACGCAATGATGCGGTTAAAGATATGGTGCGGATGGTAATTGCTAAAGCGAAGAAGAATAACCGCAAGATTGGGATTTGTGGTCAGGCTCCAAGCGATTATCCTGAGTTTGCCAAGTTCTTAGTTGAGTTAGGAATTGACTCGATGAGTTTGAATCCTGACTCGGTGATGAAGACACTATTGATGGTGGCTGAAGTCGAAAAAGAACAAGGTTAGTCGTTGATGTTTTGCTAGTCTGAGCTCTGTTGAGAGTATGAACACTTCAGTGATCGCACATGGATTGGGTAAAGTGCGATCGCTTTTTCTTTGGGTTAGTAAAAGAGTTGATCCCTCCAATCTCCTCATCCTCACTAAAGCTCCGGCTTAAAAAGGGGGGCTAAGATGAGGAAGTACGATCGCTTTTTTCTGAACACAAGAAATGGGGAATTGTTACTCATTCATTCCCCATTTTCCTCCGTTAAATCCCTAAGCGTTGATAAATCTCATCCAAGTGTTGTAAATGATGCTGCGGGTCAAAACACGCCTCAATTTCTGTCGGAGTTAGCTTACTCGTGACTTGAGGGTGTTTAACAATCAGTGCGTGGAAATTGCCCTCTGGTTTATTCCACGCTTCATGAGCACAAGATTGAACAATCCTATACGCTTCTTCGCGGGCCATTCCCTTTTCAACCAAGGTCAATAATACCCTCTGACTGAAAACAACACCCCCGTAAAGATTCATATTCCGCTTCATGTTTTCTGGATAAACCAGCAGCTTCTTCACCAAGTCGGTGATTTCCACCAGCATGAAGTGAGTCAAAATGCAAACGTCGGGTAACATCACCCGTTCCACTGAACTGTGAGAGATATCCCGTTCGTGCCATAGCGCTACATTTTCTAAGGCTGCTACCGCATGACTCCGCACAATTCGCGCCATTCCTGTTAAGCGTTCCGAACGAATCGGGTTACGCTTATGGGGCATTGCCGAGGAACCTTTTTGTCCTTTAGAGAAGTATTCTTCAACTTCTAAGACATCGGTTTTTTGTAGATTGCGAATTTCAACCGCGAAACGTTCAATCGTTGCTCCTAACAGCGCTAATTGTTGAACAAAATTAGCATGGCGATCGCGGGAGATCACCTGAGTTGATGCGGTATCCGGTTGCAGTCCCAAATTCTGACAAGCGATCGCTTCCACGCGAGGGTCAATATTGGCATAAGTTCCCACTGCACCGGAAATCTTCCCCACGGCAATTTCATGACGCACTTGGCAGAGGCGATCGCGGTTGCGACACACTTCCGCCAACCACCCTGCCAGCTTAAAGCCAAAGGTAATCGGTTCGGCATGAATGCCATGAGAACGACCAATCATCACGGTATTGCGATGTTGCTGTGCCTGGTAGCGAATCGCTTGACTGAGTTTCTCTAGATGCTCCAGAATAATGTCCAAACTGGCTACCAGTTGCAGAGCTAGAGCCGTATCCAAGACATCGGAACTCGTCAATCCCAAGTGAATATAACGTCCCGCATCGCCCACATACTCATTGACATTCGTGAGAAAGGCAATCATGTCATGACGGACTTCTTCCTCAATTTCTAGTATGCGCTTCGGGTCAAAATTGGCCTTAGCTTTAATTTCCTCAACAGCCGATGCTGGAATGGCACCCAGTTCAGCTTGTGCCTCACAAACAGCGATTTCGACCTGAAGCCAGGTTTTGAACTTGTAGGTGTCCGTCCACAATTCGCCCATTTCGGGCAGGGTGTAGCGCTCGATCAATGCCTATGTCACGAAATACAACGGTCATTATTGTACAACTTGATGTCAGATGGCTTCATCGATCGTAGTTAGATTATTGCCAGAGTTAGTGGTCTGATCGTACTTGCCGTCATAATTACGAATTATTAAATCCTCCTCCCAAACGTAATTATGAATTACGAATTTTTAATAACTAGCTTGGGTGAGTGATGCTGGAGAAAGCATCTCATCTCAAGAGCTAGAAGCTTAAATACAACCGTCATGAGTAGTCCATTCAGTATGCTGATTGCTGGCAAGTTGCTAGCCGTAATCCTCCTAGTGCTAGCTAATGGCTTTTTTGTGGCTGCGGAATTTGCCTTAGTCGCTTTGCGCCCTAGTCGTGTCGAGCAGCTAGTTGCTGAAGATCATCCCCAGGCGGTAGCGTTACAACGTGCCGTGAGCAACCTGGACGCTTATCTTGCAGCTACCCAGCTTGGCATTACGATGTCTTCTCTCGGTCTGGGCTGGATTGGAGAACCAGCACTCGCTGTGCTAATCGAGCCAGCGTTCCATCTGCTCCCTGAACCTTTGGCACTGATTAGTTCTCATGCTCTAGCAGGGGTTGTTGCTTTTACAACGATCACGGCTCTCCACATCGTCTTGGGAGAATTAGCTCCTAAAAGTTTGGCACTCCAACGGACAGAAGGAACCGCTATTGCTGTCGTCAATCTGTTAGAAGTTTACCTAGCTATCTTTCGCCCAGCGGTCCACATCTTAAACAGTTTAGGAAACTTTGTCCTCAGACTGATGGGCTTACAACCGGGCAGTGGTGAAGAACTGCTTCATTCCGTTGAAGAACTCAAGCTTTTAGTTGCAGCCAGCCATGAAGCTGGATTGGTAGGGCGAACTGAACAAGATGTAGTGGAGCGAGTTTTTAGTCTGGGAGAGCGACGGGTCAGTAGTTTTATGAGTCCACGTACTGAGATGGTCTGGCTTGATATTGATGACCCTCTCGAAACAATCCGCCGCTTGGTCGTCGAAAGTGTTCATTCTTTCTTCCCGGTCGCTCAAGAAAACGTGGATAACATCTTGGGTATCGTGGAAGCCAAAGTATTTTTAGCCCATAATCCAACTCAACTGATTGAACTACAAGCCTTGTTAGATCAACCGTTGTATGTGCCGGAAAGCATGAGGGCATTAAAAGTTCTGGACTTGTTCAAGACCTCTGGTACCCATATTGCCGTAGTTGTGGATGAATATGGCGTGACTCAGGGCTTGGTTACGCTCAATGACATTGTAGAAGCGATCGTGGGTGATATCCCCTCTCGTGAAGATCTAGCTGACCCTGAAGTTGTGCAACATGAGGATGGGTCTTGGTTGTTAGACGGACTGTTAGCGATTGACGAGTTTAAGGAAATTTTCCGTTTGCGAAAGTTGTTACCAGGGGCAGGAGTTAGCTACCAAACCTTAGGGGGATTTGTGATGAGCCAACTCGGACATATTCCTTCTGTCGGAGAGCATTTTGAGTGGGCTGGACTACGCTTTGAAGTGAGGGCGATGAATGGTAACCGAGTTGATAAAGTCCTCGTGGTGCCTGGGCAGGCAGCTTCTTCGCGTTTGAAGAGCCGCACTTAACAGGGTATTGCTCTCTCTGGAGGTGAGATCCAGCTTCGCGACACTTACACTGCCATTCTCAGTATCTATTGAGCAAGAAAACCACAGAACCGATCAATTTTGGGGAGGTTGGTCGGAGAGATACACTGGCAACAGTACTTATACCTAATATTGCATGTTTGACTTCAACACTCTTTTTGAATTTTCACGAACCAACTGTCTTGCCATCTGTGCATTTTTGGTTCCTGCCAACTTGCTCTTCACTTTGCAGACGATGATATTCACCGGACTGCGCCGCCCTCAGACTCAAGTGCGACAAGCGGCTGTACTGGCCTGCCTCCCGGCGTTGGTGATGGTATTTCATGTGTTCACTTGGTGGATGATTGGGGTGGTCATGGCTCCCACCTTTATCCTGTTAGGGCTAGCCAGTACCTGTCTGAGCATCAATTTTTGGGCGATCGCTCATCCCCAAAGTATGGCTCACTTCCTCAGAGCTTTGGTTTTGCGGGTTTTGAGCTTAGTCCGTCGTTCCGGTGTTGAACTTCCTTAGAGCCAGAAGGCAGGAGGCAGAAGGCAGGAGGCAGAAGGGATATTGCGTGTACAGTCAGCTTTTTAACCTTTATGAACGAGTAAGTTATTGCCGTTACGCTGTCCTCGTCAAACGTCCTTTTGCTTCACATTTATTGCATTCTGTCAATAGTGCGGTACTGAATCGCTTCGGCAACGTGCTGGGGTTTAAGAACTTCATCATCGGCTAAGTCAGCAATGGTACGGGCTACTTTAAGAATGCGATCGCTTGCCCGTGCCGATAAGCCTAACTTGCGAATTGCTCCCTCTAGTAAGTTGCGAGAGGTATCATCCAACGGGCACCAGTGACGCAGATGATGACTCTGCATCTGGGCATTACAACGAATGGCTGCATCTGCTGTTTTAAATCGGTGATGGGCGCGATCGCGTGCGGCTTGTACTCGCTCCCGTACAGGTACTGACTCCTCCCCCGTGGGTTGTCGCGTAATCTCCTCTGGCTTCAATCGATTCACCGCCACTTGTAAATCGATTCGATCCATCAACGGACCCGAAAGCTTTGCCCAGTATTGTTCCCTAGCCCTTGGCGAACAGGTACAAGCTTGGATCGTATCCCCGAAGTAGCCACAAGGGCAGGGATTCGTACTCGCCACCAGGGTAAATTGAGCGGGAAACATCACCGATTGACGAGTGCGGGAAATAGTAACACAGCCATCTTCTAACGGCTGACGCAGGAATTCCAAAACGTCGCGTTTGAACTCCGTGAGTTCATCGAGAAACAGTACGCCTCGGTGTGCCAGAGAGATTTCCCCAGGACGCGGAAAGCTACCACCGCCTACCAGGGAGGGACCCGAGGCAGAGTGATGAGGACTGCGATAAGGGCGTTCGCTGACCAATGTTCCTTTGTTTCTCAGCAACCCCGCCACCGAGTGGATTTGTGTCACTTCTAAGGCTTCGTCACAGCTGAGTGGAGGTAAAATCCCTGGCAAGCGTCGCGCCAGCATGGTTTTGCCACTCCCAGGAGGCCCCACAAAGATTAAATTATGCCCCCCAGCCGCCGCAATCTCTAAGGCTCTGCGAGCATGAGCCTGACCTTTGACATCTTTTAAGTCTGGCCCGGTTGAGCGAGAGGTTCGCAATGCCTGCAACCCATCCATCTGCACCGGTGAGTAACGCTCTGGCTGATTCAGAAAGTCAGCCACTTGCGCCAAATTCTGGAACCCGTAAACCGCAAGTCCCTGTACGACTGCCGCCTCTCGGGCATTATCCGCCGGAACCACCAAACCCGCAATCTCCAGTCGCTTAGCCGCCGCCGCAATGGGTAATACACCCGCAACGGGTCGCAGATTTCCATCGAGGGAAACTTCTCCTAAAAACAGATAATCGCCCAATAGTTGGGCACTCACCTGCTCTGACGCCGCCATAATTCCCACGCTAATCGGTAAATCAAAGCTTGGTCCTTCTTTACGCAAGTCCGCTGGAGTCAGGTTCACCACAATCTTCCGCATGGGAAAGGCAAAACCAGCATTCTTCAGCGCCGCCTTGACCCTTTCTCTTGATTCTTGAACCGCTGTATCCGGTAGCCCGACAACCACAATTCCCGGCAACCCACCGGACACATCCACTTCGACACCCACCTTGACAGCATCGATTCCCACGATGGAAGCACTCCAAACTCTGGCTAGCATCTGAATCCCCCTGACACTTCAGCGCGAGTATAGGGCTTGCCCTCTGGATTACTGAACCGGGAAATTACTGGATTTAGTTTCTTTCCATGATGGTGATTACGTAAAATTGCTAGCAGTCTGAGCCGCTTTCACCACTAGTGAGTCAAAAATTTAACATGAGCGAGACCATCTTCAGCAAGATTATTCGCAAAGAAGTGCCCGCTGACATTGTTTATGAAGATGACTTAACAATTGCCTTCAGAGACATTGCCCCTCAGGCACCCGTACACATCCTCGTGATTCCCAAAAAGCCCCTTCCTCAGCTAGCCGCAGCCGAATCCGAAGACCATGCCCTCATGGGACACTTGCTCTTAACCGCCAAGCGGGTTGCCCAGCAAGTCGGTCTGGATAACGGCTATCGTGTTGTGATTAACAACGGTGATGATGGCGGTCAAACCGTTGACCACCTGCATTTGCACATCTTGGGCGGACGCCCGATGAAGTGGCCTCCGGGTTAACACAGCTTAGTGATTCTAAAAAAAGTTTGAAGAACTTTACAAAACTCAACAGATAGGTTAAGTTAAATATGGGCGAACACAAAACCGCCCGCTGAACCTTGAAAAATTATTAAGCCATCATAAAAACATGACAACCACATTACAGCGTCGCGAATCTGCGAACGTGTGGGATCGG
>DATNQL010000985.1:0-6543 GCA_036704025.1 Stenomitos sp. | reverse complement strand
TATAGCCAGTCTAAATCATTCGTGAAAACTCTAAAGGACGGTAATGGGTAATGGGTAATTGGCAATTAGAACTTCTTTCCCATGACCTATTACCCATTACCAAAAGCGATCACTAGGTTTCACAATTCATTTAGACTAACTATTATCAATTACCTTAAGGTTTGCTACAGATACTTGCTCTCCTAACTTAACTACACGAATAAGGATAAAGTAAACCAAAATGTTGTCCCCTCTTCTGGGCGACTTTTAACACCTATCTCGCCACCGTGAGCTTCAATAATTTGGCGACAAAGATACAACCCTAAACCTAAACCGGTGTAGGGACGATGTCCCTGAGAGAAACTGTTCGCCTTTTGGCCTCGGAAGTAAAGTTTGAACAAGTGATCGCACAGGTCTTGACTCATGCCAACACCATTATCTGCAACGGTACAGCAAATCATTCCTGCTTTAACCTGAGCTTCTAGCGTAATTTTGATTCCAGGCGGGTTATGGTTTAAGGCATTGTTGAGCAGATTTTCAAAGACTCGCCTGAGTTGCGCTGCATCCGCACTAATCAGTGGTAAATCCACAGGAATATGATTCATTAAAGTGGCTTGATTTTTCGCCAACAGTGGCTCGAAATCTTCAACTAAAATTCGCACCAGTTCACCCAATTGTATAGGTTCGCACTGCAAAGCAACGCCCGCCACTTCGCTAGCATGAACTTCTAACAGAGAGTTAATCAGACGCAGTTGGCGATCGCTACTTTGCATCATCCGCTCTAAAACAGAGCGAGAAACGGGGATACTTTCGGGTTGACAGGGTTGAAGGCTCTCATCCGACCCTTCAATGTTTAACTGGCTCACTTTCAAGGCTTGAGATTTACTAACACTTAACCCGTCTGATTCCTGACGATTGAGTAAGTTATTGAGTACCATTAACCAACCCAAAACCGGCGTCCGCAAGTCGTGAGAAACGGCGTGTAAAAAGATATCTTTGAGTCGGTGTAGTTCTTGAAGTTCGTTGTATTTCTGCTTCAGCTCTTGGGTACGCTCTTCGACTTGACGCTCTAAGTTAGTATTGAGTGTCTGTACTTGTTCGTAAAGTTGAGATTGCTGAACCGCGATCGCCACTTGAGTTGAGAGGGCTTTGAGCAAATCCACTTCAAAGGGCTGCCAGTGACGGGGGCGATCGCATTGGTGGGCAACCAGAACCCCAAACAGCTTCTTGTCACTCAGCATAATGGGCACCGCTAAGCAAGCTTTGACTTGATATTGCACAAAGTAATGCGCTCGTAGGGGGGAAATATCAGCCTGAGTTGTATCGTTGAGTACCTGAAGATCATCAGATTCAAATAGTGCTTTAAGTTCTCTGATATAGACTGAGTTCCCCCGCAACACCTCTAAAACTGAACCCCAATGGGGTGCCACCGATTCAGCCGCAATATTACCTTGCAAGCGTTTATCAAAGTGAGTAATAAATACGCGATCGCACTCTAAAAATTGTCGAACTTCTGCCACCGTGGTCTGAAGAATTCGCTCTAAATCGAGGGATTGCCGAATCCGTAACGCAATCTCTCCCAATAAGCGATCGCGTTGAGCCGTCAGTAGGCGATCTTCTTGGGCACGGTTGCGTTCTGTAATGTCACGCACAATCACCAAAACTTCGTCTTCCCCACATACGACAATTCTCGCTTCCCAGTAACGTGACGTTCCATCGATGGGCAACTGATACTCTAATGTTTGGATGGTTCGACACAAAAGGGCTTGCGCCATGAGCTGCCGAATCACCTGGGCTAGGGGGGCGGGTAAAACCTCCTCTACCTTTTTTCCGATCAATTCATCGGCTGGTAGCACCAAATCATTGGCGTTTTCCGCATGGCAATCTAAATAAATCCCCTCTCGACTTAAGCGAAAAATTAAATCGGGAATGGCATGGAGCAGAGCACGATTCCTCGCTTCACTTTGGCGTAGAGCATCTTCAGCTTGCTTGCGAACCGTAATATCACGCACGCCTACTACACGGGCTTCGCGTCCCTGATAACAAATGCTTTTGGCGGAAATCTCAGCGATAAACGTTGTCCCATCTTTCTTCAAACCGACGACTTCCAAGGGGTCATCGCAGGGGAATTGCGCTCTGGCTTGAATGATCGGCTGCGAACAGGGAGCCGTGATTTTCAGTACAGATTGGTTAACGAGTTCGGCTTTGGAGTAGCCCAACAGTGCTTCGGTGGCGTAGTTAACATCGAGAATCAGGCCGCGATCGTGAATCATTACACCTTCAAACGTGGCATCAAAGAAACTCTGCAAACGTCCTTCGCTGGCTCTTAAACCCTCCTCTGCCTGCTTACGGTCTGTGATGTCCACCAATACACCATCCCAAAACAAATCCCCATTCCTCTGCTGCTCCAAGCGGGAAGTCCCTTGAACCCACTTCAGTTGACCCGACGGGGTTATAATCCGACCTTCCCAGTTCCAAGGCTCACCCTTAGCCGCCGAATTCGCCACCGAACGTTCATAAGCTTCGCGGTCATCAGGATGGATTAAGTTGCAAAGCACCTGAAAGTCCGCTTGAATCGCCTCTGGTTCTAACTCATAAAGTTCTCGACAACCCGAACTAGCATAAAGAACAGAACGAGAACCATCCAGACGTTGCAGGAACTGAAAAATCATCCCTGGTACGTTAGCGGTGATTTGTTCCAAACGTAACTGGCTCTGCTTCAGGGCGTCTGCCGTCTGTCGGTGAGCGATGCAGGAACCAATCATCGCTGCCATGGTCATTAGAACGGCAGACTCATCGGGTGACCATTGGCGCTCCGAGTGACAGTCATCAAAACCAATAAAGCCCCAAAGGTTTCCGTTAACGGGAATGGGCACCACCAAAACCGATAAAATCCCTTGCGATTCCAATAATTGCTGTTCTACCAGCGATAAGTCTCGCACTAACCCATGACAAGAGTGCCCGTCAGACAGCGCCTCATACCAACGGTTCATACCAACAGAGGCAAAGGAGAGGTTCTGTAACTGAGGATTGTCAATTTCCGCCGTCACCGTTTCCCCTGCCCATTCACACCATTGGCTCATCGCTGGCTCACCCGTTTCTGTGTGGGGATGAATCTCAAAAATATAAACTCGATCTACATGGGTAACTTGTCCTAAAATCGCTAAGGTTTGGTTGATGGCGGTTGCCAAGTCATCAGTTGTTAACAGTTGGTTTGTGGCTTGTGCCACCCCTTGCAGAAGATTCGGATAAGCATGAACGGCGACACCATCAGTCTGCCAACTGGTTGAGGGTTCGACATTGTGGCCTCTAGCGTTAGTCATTTCAGGCCGAGTTATGGGAGTAGCTAGCTATACCGCATAAGTTAACATTAAACCGCTCTTTAGCTATACCCATTTACAAAAGAACAGAGTTAATTTTTAAAGGAAGCTTCCATCAAGATATCTTTAATTCTTAATGGGTTAGCTTCTCCAAAATAAACTTTTTTGAGCAACAAAATTTGAAAGATCATCATCTTTTCATCCTCATACTTAGGACAGAATCATGAGCGGACAGGATTATAAAATTTTAAGCAAAAACCTTGTGGCGTTAATCGGCGTTGCTAGTACTACTGTGTTCTTCAGTGTTCCAGCATTAGCACTGAGCAATTCTAACTCTAGTCGTTTTGATGGCTCTCTTAAAAATTTCACTTTTAATACTGAATCTACTGAAGGCAGTAGAGAATTATTAACTCAGGGTACGTCAGGCACTGGTCAAACAGGTACGGGCGGCACCGGAACAGGTCAGACAGGTACGGGTGGCACTGGAACAGGTCAAACAGATACGGGTGGCACCGGAACGGGAGGAACTGGTACAGTCCAACCGGGTACAGGAGGAACTGGTACAGGTGGCACTGGAACAGGTCAGACAGGTACGGGTGGCACCGGAACAGGTCAAACCGCCAATTTCGAGCAATTGATGAGAGCTGGGTACGCTGCAACCCAGCAAAGAGACTACTCAACGGCTTTGACTTACTTCCAACAGGCGCTTCAGTTACGTCCTAATAATCCTTATGCCACACGAGCGGTGAGTAATGTACAAGGCTATATACAGCGTGACGCACAGCGTGGCACGACCCCTACACCGACGAATCAGAGCGGTCGTTAGTTAAAGGGTGCGGTCAAAACTAGTTGGTGATGTCCAGAAAATCTCTCCGCGTCGGGAGCGTCCCCGTGTCAGTCTCAACCAACTACTGATGACCACACCCTTAGTTAAACCCTTCCTCTTCATCCACCAAGCTGGAGTTGTCATGGCAACTCCAGCTTTTTTGTAACACTTGCATCGCTTCCTATTCAAACGGATACTCCCAGTCATTCGGGAAAATAAGATGATCGCCTTGAGGATAGGTGTGTAGCACCTATCCTGATTGCTTTGAACACGGCACACAGCGCGATCGCCACTTTTGACGACAATACAATATAGGTTTGAAGCGCCGTCTCAACTAGGGTGGGGATAGTTGTATGAGTTACAAGCAGTTTCGAGCATTTCAATATCTCAATCAGACTCAATTACAAAACTTTGTCAGCGCCTGTCAAAAAATAACTATTCCTGCCGGTCAACGGATTGTGCAACAAAACTCCCAAGGGAACCAGATTTTCTTTGTTCTAGAAGGAGATGTTCGGGTGTTTCTCGATACTTCTACGGGCGAGAAGGAGCTATCTACCATCACAGCACCCACCGTACTCGGAGAAATTAGTTTTTTCAGTGGGGAGCCGAATTCTGCCAATGTTATGGCGTTAACACAGGTACGGACGCTGGCAATCCCATTTGACGTTTTGCGCCAGCGTTTGCACACAGGTGATGCAGCCTCTTCAATTGTGATGTTAAACATGGCAGCCGCGATCGCGCAGCGAGCATCAGCTATGACTCGCAAAGTTTCAGAACTCTACAGTACTCAGTCGGATGTTCAGCTTTCAGAACTCCAGAATGTGAGTAAGAATCTGTTTGGTGAATGGAGTTTCCTATAAAAAAGTTCTCTCAATGGTGATAGAGAGAACGCTCGTTAGGGCTTGAGGTGCAAGGCATGAAATTCATGTTTGCCTATCTCAATCTAGTCAATGAATATGACGATCCAATGACAAAGAGATGACAATCTTGCCATGATACTTTTGATTCGTACTCAAATCTTGAGTCGTCATTACTGATGAATTATGGTCTGAATACCTTAAGAGCAAAGACTTTGATTCATCAATAATCGCTCATTCAGTTTCAGTGAGACGCACCCAAATTCAGCGCCGCCCTAGCATCATCCAATCGGGCAAGGGCTAAATCCATTTCACGATTTGGCATACAACGACTCAAGATTGTGTTGTACACCACATCAAAGGCAGACTCGACCGATTCGCTGTTTGTTGCCAAAATATCACTGTGAGGTGGGTAGTCTGAGGGTTGATACCCGGTCTGTTGACCACGCTTCACCGATAGCCCTGCCCAAGTTTTCGATTCTTCCAAATATGCGATCGCTTCCTGGGTTTGAGCATCTAAAGGATACAATCGCAACACTAGATCCCACAACTGGACAAAATGAAACTCCAGTTTGAGAATTTGATCGAGTTCCTCGCGGGTTGGCTCAAAATAGCGTGAAATGCGCTGACGGAGCGCTTGGGCTTCTAGAGAGAGGTTTGACATAAGCAGGGCAGAGATTCGAGCTTTTTAGCTGTGTAATCGAGGCAGACCTGCACCCCTACAAAACCGTGTAACAATACATCTTAACTAGATTGTGTGATTATCTTGTGAAGCCAGACAACTCTCTGCTACAAGCTGCGTTACCAACCACGAGTACCCTGGGATAGAGGAATCTTGATTGTGACCGAGATTGAACAGTACCTATTCGATCTACAAGGATTCTTGGTTGTGGAGGACGCATTGACTGGTGCAGCACTCGCTGCCCTGAATGAGATTATTGACCAACAAATTGCCTTAGTTGATGAACCTGGGAAGCTGTGGTTGCGTTTTAACCGCTTACTCAGTTGGGGAACCCCGTTTCAAAACCTGATCGATAACCCCCGGATTAGCCCCTATCTGCTGGATCTACTTGGTCCCAAATTTCGCCTCGATCATGACTATATTCATATCATTCGTCAAGGTTCTGGGCCGATTGGTAGCGATCTACATGGGGGTGGAACTCCTTATGACCCTTGCCAATATTACATGTATAAAAATGGACGGATGTATAACGGCTTAACCGCCGTTGCGTACAATCTAACCGATGTGAATCCCGGAGAAGGTGGATTTGGTTGCATTCCAGGCAGTCATAAGAGCAACTTCCCCCTTCCAGCAGAGTGGAAAGATTTACAGCATCCTCATCGCTGCGTACAGGAGATAGTCGGTAAAGCAGGAACGGCAATTATCTTCACCGAAGCCCTAACCCACGGTACCCTGGTTTGGAACGGAAAATGCGATCGCCGCACTCTTTTCTACAAATATTCTCCTTACCCCTCAGCTTGGTTACGGCACTACTACAATCCCGATGATTATCCCCATCTCACTGAGGCTCAACGGGACATGTTAAGAACTCCTGGTGTT
>DATNQL010000984.1:0-1879 GCA_036704025.1 Stenomitos sp. | reverse complement strand
ATTTGCCAGATGCCATCCGTGCTAAGTAGAGTGCCAATCCAAAAGGCAATTGACCCTAAAATTTTTGCTCCTGCGCCATTTCGCTCGGCAAACTGAGCGAATATCGCTGTTACGAAACTGATGGGAATTGCAAATAAATCGACTACCCAACGAGCGATAATGTCTGCCCAGTCAGACCAGGATTTATGCTCATGAAATTTTTGTTCATCTGGCTGGTCAGTTTCTTTGCTGTTGTTGGTATTTGCGCCAAGTGCCATGATTAATTCTCCTTGCTTACTGAACTGGAGCGTTATTGCAGATGTTTTGATAGAAGTGTTTCCAGAGCCATTTACGGTTTTGGATTTTACCTATACAAGCACCTGCACTGTCGTAAACGTAGACGGTTTCATCCTTTAAGAAAGCTGTCGTAGTTGGCTTGGGGTTCCACTTTGGGGTGTCAAAATAATCTCTGATAATCAGTTTTTGACCGCTAGGTAAAACCCCTGTTTCTTTGAGCTTGTCTGCTGTCTGTTTCCGTTGCTCAATTCGAGCGCGTTCTAAGGCTTCATTGGCTTCTAATTGTGCCTTTTCCTGAGCCAATTCTGTTTCCAGCTCTGTAGCGGAATTGAAGCTGCTGAACTGAGAAGGAAGCTTGATAAATAAAGGTGTTGCGATTAAGACTAAGCCAGCAATTCCTAGTGATGCTTGTGCCTGGTATTTGTTTGGGCGGCTCATGATTCCCTCCATGCCCCTGGTGCAGTGCCAGGGGCAATTGAGTAATTAACTAAACGTTGCGCGAGGCGTAAACTCGACTCCGAATCTGCGAGGTAAGGGCTTCGATCAGCCCTTCAATGTCGCTTTCGTCTAGCTGACTGCATTCTTGGATGACCATTACCAGGAGTTCATCTGCGTCCCAGATGTCCCAGTCCACGCCAGCGCCTTCGATGCAGCCGTCAATACAGCTAATACTGCTGCCTTCTGATACATGAACGGGCTTCTGTGCAATGTAACCAGCTAGGGCGGCTCTCATCACAATTTTCTGCTCGTATGTCATCCGTTCGAGTTGAGAACCCCATTGCTCCTGGATTTGATCGAGGATGCCTGGTGTACGGGATTGAGGGTTGTATCCAGTGAAATATCCAATTGGGTGTGTCATTGCTGATTCCCTCCATCTAAATCGGCACACTGCCGCGCATTCCTCATCGCATTCGATGCAGAGTGAATAGAGTCTTGGAAGCGCTGGTTCTCTTCCACAGCCGCGTCCAGTACTTGGTTTCCTTCCTGCATCAGCTCAGGGCTATAAGGGCTTGTGGCGAGTTTGTCGAGGAAATTCATCAAGTTTTGCTGTGCTGGGGTAAGAATTGGTTCGGGCATAATGTTGTAAGTCCTTGCGATTCGTTTACTGCGGTCGTTTGGAGAGAGTCAGCGCTGGGAGTGTCCAGTTCGTCAGCGCTGACATCCTCTCGGTAGTGCGGCTGGTTGATTATTTTGTCGGCTTGGTTGAACAGTTCAGCCATCTCAATGCAAGCGCTATCTGGGTTCCAGTCCTCTCGAATTGTCATCGTCGCGCACCTCTATCCGTGATTCTGTTGATGACCGAGCCATAAAGTTGTTGTTGCCGCTGTCGTTGACGCTCTTCGCGAAACTGGGAACGGGCTTCCCGGTAGCGATTGAGGAGGGAATTTCTAGAGCTATCCTCTGCTTGCCATTGATCGATCCATTCGCGGATAGCTTCATAGTCGCCAGCGGTGAGAAGGCTTTCCACTTGTGCTGCACGAGCTGAGGATTGTTTTTCGATTTCGGCTCGATATTGGTCAGCCCATTCTGATAGCTCGGTCATACAATCTCTGCGGTCTTCGGAGCAACTTGGCGTTTTGGTCTGTCTGACTATCGGTGGTAC
>DATNQL010000983.1:0-1668 GCA_036704025.1 Stenomitos sp. | reverse complement strand
ATCGAAGTATCTTTGAAAACGCGCTGGAAGGTATCTTTCAGATGAACCCTGAGGGACGTTATCTCAGCGCTAATCCTGCCCTCGCACAGATTTTTGGCTACGATTCTCCTGAAGAATTAATGTCAACTCTCACAGAGATTGAGCATCAACTTTATGTTGAGCCGCATCGTTGTACAGAATTCATTACCTTAATGGAACAAAAAGGGGCTGTATCTGGGTTTGAGTTTCAAGCGTATCGTAAAGATAGCAGCATGATCTGGGCAAGGCAAAATGCGCGTTCTGTACACAACGCCAATGGGTTACTGCTCTACTATCAGGGCTTTGTTGAAGATATTACCGAACGCAAACGAGCAGAAGCGGAGCGGATTAAGTTTACCAATCAGCTCTATCAACTCAACCAAGCGAATGAACGTTTTGTGCCGCGCCAATTTCTCCAGTTACTTAAAAAAGAAAGTATTATTGATGTCCAATTAGGCGATCAAGTACAGCTTTATATGTCGGTGCTGTTTGCCGATATTCGGAACTTTACGACGCTGTCAGAAAAGATGACGCCGGCGGAAAACTTCCGATTCATCAATGCCTACTTAAGTCAAATGGAGCCGGCAATTCTGGACAATAACGGCTTTATTGATAAATATATTGGCGATGCGATTATGGCGCTATTTAGTGGTAGCGCTGATGATGCGGTTAGAGCTGGAATTGACATGTTAAATCGGCTGACTGAGTACAATACAACGAGGACTCGTCCAGAACGTCTACCCATCCAAATCGGCATTGGCATCAACACGGGTTCTTTGATGCTGGGAACTGTAGGCGGTCCTAACCGGATGGATAGCACTGTAATTAGTGATGCCGTTAATTTAGCCTCTCGTATGGAAGGGCTGACCAAAGAGTATGGGGTGTCGATGCTGATCTCTCACCACACATTTAGGCATTTGCACCACCCTGTGATGTATGCCTTCCGAGTGATTGATCGAGTTCAGGTGAAAGGCAAATCAGAACTGGTGTCTGTGTTTGAAATTTTTGAGGCTGATCCACCAGAACTCCGCGAAAGTAAGCTACTCACAAAGGCGACTTTTGAAAAGGGATTATTTCTTTACACAAGACATGCGTTGTGGGAGGCGGCACAACTGTTTCAAGCTTGTTTAGAACTCGCTCCTGAGGATAAAGTGGCTCAAATTTATCTGAAGCGCTGTCAACATCGGGCGATCGCAGCTCTCGCCGATTAACCGTGTAATGGCGTGGGGCTTCCGACGATTCAAGTGTGAGTTGCTCAATGATACCGAGTTGCGTTCAAACATAGTAGTTGAGATAGACACCCAGACAGGGGGACGCTCCCAACGCGGAGAAATTCAATGTGCTACGTATGAATGCAACTGCGTATGACAACTGATTGTGGGATGGAAAGGATTACTCGTCCAAGTTATGAAAATTAGAGGCTCATCAGCTTAACATGAATGTCACTGACTTAAGAACTTTCCTGTGGAATTTGCCCCCTAAATCCCCCCTTTTGAGATCCCCCTCCCGTCCCCCTTAAAAAGCTATGCATTACTCGCATCTTTCTTAACAATTGAGAAAGCCCAGGTAGTAAGGCTTTTGAACCAAGCGCTTGATAGTTCTTCACAAACCGGGGTTGGAGGTGAGAGGAGTGTAGAGGTACTCCAGAGG
>DATNQL010000982.1:0-1671 GCA_036704025.1 Stenomitos sp. | reverse complement strand
CCTCTGGAGTACCTCTACACTCCTCTCACCTCCAACCCCGGTTTGTGAAGAACTATCAAGCGCTTGGTTCAAAAGCCTTACTACCTGGGCTTTCTCAATTGTTAAGAAAGATGCGAGTAATGCATAGCTTTTTAAGGGGGGCTAGGGGGGATCTAATCTCTAGCATCATTAAATGAAACTGGTATAAGTGTTGTTTTTGTGCCCCCACAAGGCAACATCACCAATAAAAAACCCCAGAGCTCGTGAAAGCACTGGGGGAGTCATCAGGGTGTATCTACTTATTTCCTTATCCGTCGTCCCTAGAACCATTTCCGGATCAATCGAGAAAATTGGCATCCTAGTTGGAGGTGCATCCCTAGAATTCATTTATCTTTCTCTCCAAATGCCGATACACCCTTAAATAACATAAACAAACCGCCCACTAAGATAGCCAGTGCTACCCCACCGGCGACCAAATCCATTAAATGTGTTGTTTCCATCATTATTTCCTCAAACTCCCCCATCCTCAAATTGACAGATGTTGTTTTCCTTCAAAATATCTCTCAACCTGAATCGCAACTTTATACGGATAAGCGTCAATTGAAGGCACAAAGCTTTGTTTCGTTACATTCAGTTGATGCGGTTGAGCTAGCCGATTCAGCAACTCCACCCCTTGAGCTTCATAACAATAACCCTCCAACGTAAATAACTTCAACATTTCCCTCACCGGTATCTCATAGAAACCCGCCAACTCTTCAGGCTGAAGTTTAAACGCCTCAATCCTTAAATCAGTTTCATATAAAAACACATCAACAAGCTCATTATTTTTAACCCCTTGCTCTCGATAAACCACCAAACGCTTCCCTAGTGGCGTCAAGTCTTGCAAATGAACCGTTAAACCAATCTCTTCTTCAACTTCCCGTACCCCATCAGCTATCTTTTCACCTGAATGGTAATGACCCCCAACCGGCACATCCAAATATCCCGGAGCCACATCTTTATCTTCCTTGCGACGTTGTAAATACATCATCGGCTCTTTACTATTATTGACGAGCCAAAGATGAAATGCTCCGTGCCAATCCCCTTCTGCATGAACTAAAGAGCGAGCTTTTGTCTGTCCTGTAGGATAACCCGTAACGGGGTCTAGGATATCGAAAACTTCTTCTGCATCTGATTGAGATTGAAGCATTTTTCCCGAAATCATAGTTACCCCATTATCGATCGCAGCACTCAAAATTATCCGATTCATGCTTTTTCAATCCCTGTGAAGCCAGCTTAGGCCGCCACGGACTGCTTATTACCCTCCTGATCACTCTCTACTCCATTGTTGCGAACCAAACTTGCCATTTCTAACACTTGAGTCCAGCGCTTTTGTACTTGTTTCGGTGTAATTTTCAGCGCTTTGACAATCTCAAAATCGCTCATTTTTGCCCGCTTGAGTTCTAACAATTGCTGTTGCATGGGGTCAAGTTGACCGACAAAAGCATCCCACTGCTTAGAAGAAAGTCCCAGTTTTTGATCCAAGTCGGCACCTAACCATTGATGTACCAGTTGCCACTGAGATGTGCGGGCAAACTTTTCCACATGGTACTTAAAGCGCTGTTGCAGATAGTCCCGTTGACGTGGGGTTAAACCCAAGATGCTGTCAATTTCCGGGGCAGCAAAGTCTTGCAGCTTTAAGATTAAGTAATC
>DATNQL010000981.1:0-4238 GCA_036704025.1 Stenomitos sp. | reverse complement strand
CCTCTGGAGTACCTCTACACTCCTCTCACCTCCAACCCCGGTTTGTGAAGAACTATCAAGCGCTTGGTTCAAAAGCCTTACTACCTGGGCTTTCTCAATTGTTAAGAAAGATGCGAGTAATGCATAGCTTTTTAAGGGGGGTTAGGGGGGATCTCAACGCTCACAACAAAATCTAAAAAGGGTGTAAACCAATCATGACCCCACTATTTCACCGCCTCCAACCCGCCCAAAAATTCCGCATTACAGCAGGAACGATCGCACAACTCCTCAAAATCCCCAAACACCTAATTGTGCGCGTCGAATGTTGGGCATACATCATCTTTGTCCACCGCAGCGATAAAGGCGGACAATTCATCAGCTACCGCAGATTACAACATTGGCTCAATGCGATCGCCTGTCAGATTCAAAACTGCTCGACACCGCAACAACTACGGCAATTATGGCTTGCCATTGAAGACGATTGGAACAAGTACAAAAAGCAGTACGACGAAAAAAGCTACCCGTTTTTAAACCAAATTTGGACAAAACGCTGGGAAAACATAGGGTGTGTCGTGATGCACCCTACAGAAACATTCCCGATTAAACAGCCGTTGCCGCCGTCTCAGAAGCCGCCGATTGAGGCTGAGGCGCATCCGGTATCAGACGCCCTACCACCTGCTTGACAAATCCTTGCAAAAATGCTGCTCGTTGGTTTTGTTGGAACACCGATTGCAGCGTCTGTCCGAGTCGCTCAAGGTTAAACGCTTGCCCAGTGGTTTCGCTCACCTCTTGCTCTTGGAAGTATTCAATTAGACTCAAACCCGCCAATCGGGTTAAATAAGCCGCACTCACCCCCTGCACTGCTCCACCTGCAACGTAGGTGAAAGCATTACCTTTAAGAATGCTGCCAATGGTTTGCGTAGTTACTTCCACCAAACCTAACTTGAGCATCAAACTCCCCAAGGTTTTAGCGGCGGCTTGGGCTTGTTGCAACGAAAACTTTTGCTGATAAATTTCCCCTAAATCACTCACTACTTGAGCACTAATCGCCGCCGTTGCCAGCAAATCCAGCGCCGGAACCGGGTTAGCAAACGCCGCCGCCGCCGCAATCCACTGATACTGTTCAATGATGGGTAAAGCGCGATCGCGTCTGACTTGATTCAACGCGGCTTTCACCTCAGCTTTCAGCGCTGCCGCTTCCCTGATTGTCGTTGCCCAAACTAATTGCCGATCTTCTTGAGTAATGATGGCACTTAATCGCTCAGTAAGTACCGTTAGATCGGGCGTTTGTTCTTCCATCCACTCTTGCACCGACGTATCCGCCTGATGCTGACGTACTTTTACAGGAGAAGGACAAGATGCGATCGCCACAACATCTTCTGCTGCCAATCGCCCCGCCATCCGCTGCCGCAACTGTTGCAATACGCTTGCTCGTTCGGTGGGTAAATACTGGTCTTGTTTATTAAACAGCAGCATCACTCGCCCTGAAGCCGCCTTGAGTTGCTGCAAGGTTTGAAACTCACTATCCGTCAAATCCCCTGCCGTGACAAACAACACCAAATCTGAGGAAAGCGCCATGTTCCTAGCGACGGTTTCTGCCTCGACATCGGTATCCGTCCCCACAAACAAAGCAGGTGTCTCTTTCAAACTCAGACATTGCGGCTGTTGGGGTAACCAACTAGACTCCAGTACTTGCACTAACTTGGTTTTACCAACACTCTTACCCCCAGTGACCGCAATTTGTATCTTTTGCCGATCTAATTCTGTGGTTAGCTGAGTCAGTCGTTGCCGTAACTGGGGCAGGGAAGCATGATTTTCAGCCTCCGTTTCTAGGAGATTGATAAGGGTTTGGGCTTTTGCGATCGCTTTTTCCACCGCCTCCCGATCAACGGGTGCGGCTGTCAGCGATAAATCCAGGTTTTTAGAGCTTTTCTTGCCAAATAACCATAAACCAGCGCCGAGTGCGACAGCCCCCAACATTCCAAACTCACCCAATTGACCTACCGAGTCATGAAAACTCTGCAACAGCCAGAGTGACACTGATAACCCAACTCCTCCCACTAAAATCGGTCGCTGTAAATTGACAGACATCATCTCTCTCCCCAAAGCTACTCCGACCAAAACTCAATCTATTGCAGCAGAACGCCTGGTAGGTCTCCCCCTTTACCATGCTAATCCCAGGTGTGCCCCCTCTCCTATACTAAGGAGCTATCCCCTCACTGGGCGGCTTGGGGCGAAACCAAAATGAGAACCCATTCCAGTGAGCATTTTCCTGATATTTTTGAGCCAATCAGGATTGCAAGAACGGGTTATGAGAAAGTTCAGATTTTTGTGCTTAATTGTCCTATGTAGCGCATTAATTTTTGTGTCTAAAGCGGTGACACAGCCCAGCCCTCAACCGCCTCTGTGGCAGGTGTATCAACAGTCGCTCAAAACAGCCAAATATGTAGACCTCACCCATACCATTACCCCTTCAATTCCCGTCTGGGCAGGATTTGGTTCGTCCACCTTTGAACCGACGCTCAACCCAAAAACAGGCAAGCCTTACAACTATAAAGAGGATGGCTTCGAGGCTACCCAGTATAAGCTTTCCACCGATCAACTGGGAACGCAACTCGATCCACCCGCACATTGGGCACCGGAGTATCCATCAATTGATGAACTGCCCCCTACCTATACCGTTCGTCCCTTAGTCGTCCTTCCCATGCAGGATAAAGTGGCTAAAGACCCCAACTATCACCTCCAAGTCGAGGACATTCTAGCTTGGGAAAAAAAGCATGGCAAAATTCCCCAAGGGTCAGTTGTATTTGTGCGTTCCGATTGGTCTAAGGAATGGCCTAATCCAGAACTAGCTACAAGAACCAAATTTCCGGGTGTATCTCTTGATGCCCTGAAGTTCCTACATTTGCAGCGTAAGATTCTATTTCACGGGCATGAACCCCTCGATACGGACAGCACACCAACTCTTGAGGGTGAAGCTTGGCTCTTGCACAATGGGTATGTTCAAGCTGAAGGTGTTGCCAATTTAGATAAAGTACCAGAAAAAGGAGCACTGGTTGCGATCGGGTATCCCAAGTTTAAAGGCGGTTTGGGAGGTTATGCTCGTTACATCGCCATTTGTCCCCCTAACTGGAAGTATGGGGTATCGGTGAATGAAGTGCCAGAAGCGCCTTTGCCGAAATTTGATAAACCCCTCCATTGGGATAAACAGCTTGGCGTTCGGGTACGGTAAATTTTTGTGGTGCAGGATGATACTTGGCAGGAGGTTCGCTCAATGCCGCCAGAACAGAACAAAATCAAGCAATAACTCGGCGCACTACTCGTTTCAGAGCACGAAAACACTGAGTCTAGCTAAGTAGTGCTAGGGAGGCTTAACCCTAGCGCTGTTCCTGCTCAAAGGTAGTAGCATCTTTAAGATATGCTCTCTGACAATCGCTGTGTCTTATAAAAATCCCCTACCGAACTACATCAATGGGGAGTGGTGCATCTCCCAAGCGAGTGAATTTCTACCTGTGGTGAATCCTGCCACGGCTGAGGTACTAACTCAGGTGCCTCTCTCACCGAAGAGTGATGTGGATTCAGCTACTCAAGCTGCTGCTGAGGCTTTCACCCATTGGCGGCGCGTCCCACCGACTGATCGCATCCAATACTTGTTCAAACTGAAATTCTTATTAGAAGACCATATCGATGAGTTATCCCGCACCATTACCCTAGAATGTGGGAAAACCTATGGGGAATCAAAAGCCGAGTGGCAACGGGCAATTGAAAATGTAGAAGTCGCCTGTGGCATTCCCATGCTGATGCAGGGATACAACTTAGAAGATGTGGCGCGGGGAATTGACGAAATGATGATTCGTCAACCCGTGGGAGTGACAGCCATTATTGCTCCGTTTAATTTCCCTGGCATGATTCCGTTCTGGTTTATGCCCTATGCGATCGCTTGTGGCAATACCTGTATTATCAAACCCTCGGAAAAAGTCCCGTTGACGCTACAAAAGGTGTTTGAATTACTGGAAAAAACGGGATTACCCAAGGGTGTGGTTAATTTGGTGAATGGGGCAAAAGAAGTTGTTGATGCTATCTTAGAACACCCAACCATTCGAGCGATTAGCTTTGTTGGTTCTTCCCCTGTAGCGCAGTATGTTTACAGCAAAGGGGCGGCACATGGCAAGCGGATGCAATGTCAGGGAGGGGCGAAAAATCCGATTATTATTCTCCCCGATGCGGATATGGAAATGACGACTCGAATTGCCGCCGAT
>DATNQL010000980.1:0-3312 GCA_036704025.1 Stenomitos sp. | reverse complement strand
TTGTTGGTGTTGTTGTATTGGGGCATTTCTGTTGTGGCATGTGCCCTCTCCCCCGTGAAACAGGCAGCCGCTACGGGATTAGGGAAGCTAACACTTTATTTGTTGCTATTTGCCTTGATGGCACGGGTATTGCGCGTACCCCGTCTTCGAGCTTGGATTATTGCCCTTTTTCTCCATGTCTCACTTTTTATTAGTGTGTACGGACTACGGCAGTGGTTTTTTGGGGCACAAGCCTTGGCGACTTGGGTCGATCCCACGTCAAGTGCGTCAAAACTGACGCGGGTCTATAGTTATTTAGGGAATCCCAATTTATTGGCTGGGTATCTAATTCCGGCTGTGGCGTTGAGTTTAGCCGCGATTTTTGTTTGGCAGCGGTTATTGACTAAAGTGTTGGCCGCAACGATGTTTGTTGTGAATTCCGCCTGTCTGGTGGTAACCTTTAGTCGTGGTGGCTGGATTGGTTTTATCGTCTGTCTAGCTGTTTTCTTGGTGCTGCTGGTGTATTGGTATATTGTCCAGCTACCCTCCGAGTGGCGTCCTTGGGCAATACCGGTGTTGATCGGTGGTTCACTTGGGGTGGTGCTTCTGGCTGTGCTGTTTGTGGAACCTGTGCGCGATCGCGTTGCCAGTATGTTTGCGGGTCGAGGAGATAGCAGTAACAACTTCCGCATCAACGTCTGGTCAGCCGTTGTTGAGATGATTCGTGATCGCCCACTGATTGGCATTGGCCCAGGCAACACAGCTTTCAACAAAGTCTATCCCCTCTACATGCGAGTGGGCTACAGTGCGTTGAGTGCCTATTCCATTCTGCTGGAGGTTGCCGTAGAAACCGGTTTAATTGGATTGTCCTGTTTCTTGTGGCTGCTGGTTGTTACCTTGAATCAAGGAGTTCAGCAAGTGCGGCGTTTGCGGACGTTGGCGAACCGAAATAGTTTTTGGCTAATGGGTGCGATCGCGGCGATGTTTGGGATGCTCAGTCATAATCTGTTTGATACCGTTTGGTATCGCCCTGAAGTGAATACCCTTTGGTGGCTGATGGTTGCCCTGATTGCCAGTTTCTACGTCCCTCCCAGTCCTGATCCTTTAACGGTTGACGATGTATATGATCAAGGCTGAAGGTTACAGTCTGCTCAGCGGCGCAATTAGCCACTCCCTTTCCTGCTAACCTGCCAACGTTCAACTCTTTAATCTCGCTTCATGGCTCGTGCCATATCTCGCTTATCTTGGCGCTCCTTCAGGCTTTCGCGCTTGTCATGAAGCTTTTTCCCTTTGCCTAAAGCAATGGTGACTTTGACAAAGCCCCGCTTGAAGTACATTTTCAACGGCACCAGCGTCAAACCCTCTTGTTCCACCTTGCCGATGAGCTTGCGGATTTCCTTTTTGTGCAACAGGAGTCGGCGGGTGCGACGCGGGTCATGATTAAAAAAATCAGTGGCTTTTTGGTAAGGGGAGATATGTACATTCAAAAGCCAAGCTTCTCCATTCCGAATCAGGGCATACCCGTCTTGTAAATTGGCTTTCCCCTGTCGAATCGACTTAACCTCGGTTCCCTTTAACTCAACCCCTGCTTCGTAAGTCTCTAGAATTTCATAGCGGAAACGGGCTTGCCGATTATCCGCAATCACTTTATAACTATCACTCTTTTCACTCATAACAACAAATTTAACGTCTGACGGCAAGCATTGTGATTATAAAAGCAATTTTTGGTGATGGAGACGCCGTGTTACAACTTGTCACACGGCAAACAGAATAGCGTTGAGCCGCTCACGGCTTAATTGTAAAGATTTATTGCAGAATTGACAAATGACTGAAAAACGGTAAAAATAGATACAGAAATAAAAAAATCGTTCATCTCTCTTAGCCCAATAACAATGTCGCTAACAGAGAGACGGAAGTAGGGAGAAACCCCGAAGGAACGCGCCTCATACCACTACAGTTCATTTAGAGGCGAAAACCATGAAACTCTCTTATCGCGGTGTTGAGTACGATTACAACCCCCCAGTTGTTGAAACCACAGAAGATGTAGTCGGGGGCAAATATCGGGGTCTAGATTGGAGATTCCGCAATATGAAAAAGCCACCCATGCTGCAACCCAGGGTTAACCTGACGTATCGTGGTGTTCACTACCAAAATGGTGTGTCTCCAACTACTCACAGCGCCCAACCCGCACAAGCTCCTGCGTTGTCTACTCAAGATAAAGCGCGATCGCTGATGTTGAATTCCCAGCGAGTCATCAAGAATCGTCAGCAAACCATGCTATGTCGCTCAGCCGCAGAAGTTGGATTGCTAGCTCACTAGACCTCAGAGCGAACCCGAATTCAAGCCAAAAGTGATCATTAGCAAATAAATGAAAATACCCCCTGAATTAGGGGGTATTTTGCTAATAGGTATCATACGAACTTGTAAACTCGCAGCTATGCCACTTCTTGACCCTAATCAAAGCTATACCTTTAGCCGATACTTCGAGCTTGGCTTTGAAGCCCGTGAATTAGCTCAAGAATTTGGCTATAAACTCACAAGAAAAACGCTTAGTCTCCCTCAATTTCCTGGTGAACTCGATCGCCTGCAAGAATTGCGCGAGCGTATTGAAGAGGTGTTGCCCTTTGTGCCACTAACCAATGAACTGGCAAGGCGAGAAATCTTGATCTCACGGGTTGTAACTGAATTGATTCACTACACCCACGCCGAACTTCGGATTGAGTATGGACTGAAGGTTTCTAATTGGCTTCAGGGTAGCCTGGATTATTTGCTGCGAGTGAATCCGCTCAATCAACTGCTGGTCATTGAAGCAAAGTATGAGGACTTGACCAGAGGATTCACTCAGTTGGTTGCTGAATTGGTGGCGCTTGATCAGTGGGAGGCCGCACCAACAGTTTCGGAGCAGCCAATTTTGGTGGGGGCGGTTTCTACGGGGACAATTTGGCAATTTGGAACGCTTGCCCGCACAGCCAAGCAGTTTGAACAAGGAATTAACAGCTATCGAGTTCCTGAAGATTTAGAGCCATTAATGAGAATTTTGGTAGCCGCGTTGAAACCAACGGATAGCAGGGGATTCGGTCAATAAAATCAAATAATGATGTAGACAGCGTATTCGATGACTGTCCTTAACTTGAGGTACGGTAATTAGCCTAACGCCCTGATAAAGAACCACACCCGTAAATGATTTTGCTCTGCTAGAGCGTCGGTCCAGTAATCGCAATTGGGGGTTAGCATGACCTTGAGGGTTGACACAACAGTTGTGAGCTACCCGATTGAATGAAGTTTTGCAAAGCATTTCTCATTGAAGTCCAACAGGAAAAAACCTCATGCATC
>DATNQL010000979.1:0-11903 GCA_036704025.1 Stenomitos sp. | reverse complement strand
CCGCACAGGGACTATCTCTAGAACGGATTCGTCGGGTTCTCGCTCGTGCGATCGCCTTTCATGGCGAAATTCAACCGGAAGACGTGGAGCTAATTTTAGAAGAAAAACGCCAGTCGATTCGGCAGACGCAAATTTTAGAGTTTTACCCAACCACCGAGAAAATTTCTGATATCGGGGGTTTGGATAACCTCAAAGACTGGCTGTTGCGACGGGGAGGTGCTTTTACCGAACGCGCCAGACAATACGGTTTGCCCCATCCTCGCGGCTTGCTCTTAGTGGGAATTCAGGGAACCGGAAAATCATTAACCGCCAAAGCGATCGCCCATCACTGGCATCTGCCCCTGCTACGCTTAGATGTGGGACGTCTGTTCGGGGGCTTAGTGGGAGAATCGGAATCTCGCACCCGGCAGATGATTCAGTTAGCAGAAGCGCTGGCTCCCTGCATCCTGTGGATTGATGAAATTGACAAAGCCTTCTCAGGTATCGATTCTAAAGGAGACGCCGGGACAACCAGTCGCGTTTTTGGTACCTTCATCAACTGGCTAGCCGAAAAAAAAACCCCCGTTTTTGTCGTCGCCACCGCCAACAATATCCAAGCCTTACCCCCAGAAATGCTGCGTAAAGGTCGGTTTGATGAAATTTTCTTTGTGGGGTTGCCCAGCCAAGAAGAACGCAGAGCCATTTTTGAGTTACATTTATCTCGGCTACGGCCTCATAACTTAAAGAATTATGATTTAGACCGATTAGCCTACGAAACGCCTGATTTTTCGGGAGCGGAAATCGAGCAAACCCTCATTGAAGCCATGCACATTGGTTTCAGTCAAAACCGAGACTTCACCACCGATGATATCTTGGAATCCGCTAGCCAGATCATCCCCTTAGCTCGAACCGCGCAAGAGCAAATCCAATTTTTACAAAACTGGGCAGCCGCCGGAAAAGCCCGAATGGCTTCTAGAGATAGCCGTTTAAGCAATCGCATTCAGCGTCAATTTCAATAAGCCGCTTGTGCATGGGTTGTGGATCATTCAAGATCAGATCACCCATTACCCATTACCCATTACCAACAACTCCCTATGAGTTTGTCAGGCATTTTTAAGTTTATCCTTGGTTTTTTTGTTGGCATCATATTCTTGGCCTTTTGTGGTGTCGGTGCCGCTTATTACTTCTGGACAAGGCTCTCTATCACTCCTGCCAAACCGATCTTCGCGGAAGAGCAACAGAAGAAGTCCCCGACACTCAAGAAAGCCAGTTTCACTCAATCGTCTAAACCGAAACTCCGCAGCCAACCCACTCTTACACCCAGTCAGTCACCTAGCCCAGAATTGCCCCCAGGAGCTTATAAAGCGCGTGTTACTTGGCCAGAAGGCTTGAGTCTGCGCGATGCGCCTAATTTCGAGTCAAACCGTATTGGTGGTGTTGCGGCTAAT
Organism: Stenomitos sp.; assembly: GCA_036704025.1. GTDB lineage: Bacteria > Cyanobacteriota > Cyanobacteriia > Cyanobacteriales > Coleofasciculaceae > Allocoleopsis. The sequence goes on along the minus strand of DATNQL010000979.1, from coordinate 10,476 downwards.
CAGGAATTGCTCGTTCTCAAACAAAGCGACGATGGAAGATGGCAACAGGTGCGCGTGGTAGAGGGGAATCAAGAGGGTTGGATTAAGGCAGGCAATACAGCAAAAAGTGAATAATGGATCTCAAGGATCAGCGTCTTAGGATGAATGGCACTGACTTAAGGGAAAAGTGATCGTTTCTTGGGAAAAACCCAGATTGGGGGGGTTCCCCCCAAACCCCCCACTGGGGGACGGAGTGCCTCCCCCAGACCCCCTGCACAAGGGTTGGTTGGTGAGGTAGGAGAGTTCTTAAGTCAGTGCCATTCGCCTTAGGAGGAAGCATGATAAAGTCCTCTACTTTCTGCTTCACGCTTGATGTTGTTACCCGAAAAGAGATTTCTGACTTGAAAGTGGGGTGTAGGGTGTGGGGAGGACTATTTTCATTCATGGCTGTGAAATTTTTTCATCGGGACTGCCTGAAAAAAAGCTAGCCCCTAACCTTTTTCAGAATACACCCGTCCTTTCCAAGCACCGCCTCGACCTTGCCAGTGTCGTCTGGCAGAGTCTAGAGTCATCAGAGTATACAAAAACGCGATCGCCGGTAAAGAAAATGCTAACCCAGGTGAACACCGATAAAATCGGATGATCGGGAAGTAAGCCACACTCATCAACAGCCATGCCGATAAACCCGCGATCGCAACTAGTCCGTTTCCCGTCAATCCTCCCCAGATGGCTCCCACCGGCGGCACTAAATAAATCAGAGTCATAGCACATATAGTGCCCAAAAGCAAGAAAGGCGAATAGTTTAATTGTGTATAGGCGGTGCGCGCTACCATTTCCCAAATGGTCCCTAAAGAGGGATAAGGTCGTAAACTGCGGGTTAAAGTCGTCAGTCCTAGCCAAATCCGACTTCTCCCTTCCCCGTCCTCTGAACAACTCGACTTGACGGCTTGAGCCAAGGCACAATCATCAATGAGCGCTTGGCGAACTACCTGCAAGCCACCAATGCGATTTAACGCTTCACGACGAATCAAAATACATCCCCCAGCTGCGGCGGCAGTAGGATTAAAAGGGTCATTCACCCACCGAAAGGGATAGAGTTTTTGAAAGAAGAAAACAAAGGCTGGGATTAAAAATTGCTCCCAAAAATCCTGGCATCGCAGTCGTACCATCAAGGAAACTAAGTCTAAATCTGCCGGTTGGGCTTTGCTGATGAGGCGGCGGAGATTGCCACTGTCATGTTCAATATCGGCATCCGTCAACAGCAAATAGTCAGGCGGTGGGGTGAGGTTCTGAGCATGGCGAATCCCTTGTTCCATCGCCCAAAGTTTTCCCGTCCAACCCGCCGGCAGGGGTACACCTGAAATCATCTGCAACTGCCAGCTTTTGTTCAAGTCTTGGGCAACCTGTTGGGCAACACTCGCTGTACCATCCGTGCTGTGATCGTCCACTAAAATCACCGAATAGGAGCCAGGATAGTCTTGGTTGAGGAGCGATCGCAAGGTGACAGGAAGCAAATCAGCCTCATTCCGAGCTGGGACGACAGCGCAAACCGATGGATATAATGCGGAAGGAGTGGGCTGGGGCGGTGCTTCTATCTCTTCTAAACGCTGATCCGTTCGCCAAAATTGCCCCCGAAAGCCCAGCAATCCGAGCCAAATCATTAAGGATAGAACGGTTAACCCTAACCCCATCTCACTCAGCAGCATGTTGAGTCTTTTGTACATCAAACAGCACAATACACCATCTTCACCCTTGTCTTTAAGAACTCAGGAGTCAGATGAAGTTGAACTTAAAACCCTCAATTGGCAGGTTCAGGCTGCCAGTTTTCGTTGCTGGAACCCTGTTAAGTGTCTTGTGTATTGGGATAGCGCCATCAAAAGCAGAGCCATCCGACAAGCCGATACGGATCATGCCATTGGGTGATTCGATTACCCAAGGAAATACTAAGCATAATAGCTATCGTCGCCCCCTCTGGCTTGAGTTACGTAAGGCAGGTTACAACGTTGATTTTGTTGGGTCAACACGAGAGAATTTTAAAGGGCTTTCTCCCTCATCAGATTTTGACCCCGATCACGAGGGACATTGGGGTTGGCGCGTAGATGAAGCATTGGAAAGAATTGACGGCTGGATGCGAATCAGTGAACCCGACATCGTGCTGATTCATCTGGGGAATAACGATCTGACTCGTGGACAAAGCCTGGAAAGTACCATTGAGGAACTTCGGCAACTGATTCAGCGGATACGTGCTGTCAACCCACGGGTAAAGCTGCTGATTGCACAGATTATCCCTTGTGGAAATCCAGCGCGAATTCAACAACTGAATAAATTGATTGGAAATTTAGCCCGGAGGACGAATACTCAAGAGTCACCCATCGTTGTTGTCGATCAGTTTAGGGGTTTCAACCCCAAAGCAGGCGTCGATACCTACGACGGCTGTCATCCCAGTGAAGTGGGTGAACAAAAAATGGCCTCCCGTTGGTTGGCTGCCCTGAAAAAGGTACTTCCCAACCCATAAATACTCCTTGGAAATCTGATCGGTTTTCCGTTATGATTCTGCCTTGTGTGGGGAGTGTTACAGATAGACGGGAAACCAATGCAAACGCAAGATAAGGCTACAGCATCGAGATTGGCTCTAGCGATCGCTGCAACACAAAACTATTTACTCTCGATTCAAAATCCATCCGGCTACTGGTGGGCTGAGTTAGAATCTAATGTCACCATCACCGCAGAAGCGGTTCTGCTCCACAAGATTTGGGGAACTGACTTAGAACGTCCCCTACACAAAGTAGAACATTATCTGCGATCGCAACAACGAGAGCATGGAGGTTGGGAACTCTTTTATGGGGATGGTGGAGAGTTAAGTACTTCCGTTGAAGCCTATATGGCACTCAAGTTGCTGGGTGTATCGGAAACCGACCCCGCCCTGCTTCGAGCCAAAACCTTTATCTTAGAACGGGGCGGCATTAGTCGCAGTCGCATTTTCACTAAAATCCATTTAGCGCTGATTGGCTGCTATAGCTGGCGAGGCGTTCCTTCTTTGCCACCGTGGGTGATGCTGTTGCCAGAACAGTTTCCCTTCAACATCTACGAAATGTCAAGCTGGGCACGCTCAAGCACGGTTCCTCTCTTAATTGTCCTTGATCGCAAACCGGTGTTTCAGGTCAATCCCAGAATTACCCTCGATGAACTTTATACCGAAGGCAGGGAAAATGCCCGGTTTGATTTACCCCGAAATTCTGATTGGACAGACGTATTTCTCGTGCTGGATCATGCTTTTAAATTCGCCGAAAGCTTAAATCTTGTCCCGTTTCGCCAAGAAGGCATCAAGGCGGCTGAAAAATGGATTTTAGAGCGGCAAGAAGCCACGGGAGACTGGGGAGGGATTATTCCCGCCATGCTGAACTCGCTTTTGGCATTGCGCTGCTTAGATTATGATGCCGCCGATCCCATTGTCCACCGGGGATTACAAGCCGTTGATCACTTTGCCATTGAAACCGAGGATAGTTACTGTGTTCAGCCTTGTGTCTCGCCCGTTTGGGACACGGCTTGGGCAATTCGCGCCTTAATTGATTCGGGTTTCTCGCCGGAGCATCCTGCTATCGTGCGGGCGGGAGAATGGTTATTGAGCAAGCAGATTTTAGATTACGGCGATTGGGCCGTTAAGAATAAACAAGGAAAACCAGGCGCTTGGGCGTTTGAGTTTGAGAATCGGTTTTATCCCGATGTGGACGATTCAGCGGTGGTGGTGATGGCACTCCATCAGGCGCAGCTTCCCAATGAACGGTTGAAACAAGCGGCGATCGCGCGTACTGTGAATTGGATTGCCTCGATGCAATGTCAAGCCGGAGGTTGGGCGGCGTTCGATCTGAATAATAATCAAGATTGGCTCAATCAGTTGCCCTATGGTGACTTGAAAGCGATGATTGACCCAAACACCGCAGATGTAACGGCACGGGTGTTAGAAATGCTGGGGTGGTGTAACTTGTCCATTGATGCCCATCAAACGGCAAGAGCGATTGATTATCTGATTCGTGAACAAGAAGCGGATGGTTCCTGGTTTGGTCGTTGGGGAGTTAATTATATTTATGGAACCAGTGGTGCTGTTTCTGCCCTAGCCCTGATTGCCCCTCAAAAACACCGCAACTCGATTGAACGAGGTGCCGCTTGGCTGGTAGGATGCCAAAATTCAGATGGAGGTTGGGGCGAAACCTGTCGCAGTTACGATAACCCAGCCCTCAAAGGACAAGGCACAAGTACAGCGTCCCAAACCGCTTGGGCTTTAATTGGCTTAATGGCAGCCGGTGAGGCGACTGAAAAATTCGCCAATGAGGCAATTGAACGGGGTATCAATTATCTTTTAAGCTCTCAGCGAGCAGATGGCACCTGGAATGAAGCGGAATTTACAGGGACTGGTTTTCCCAGTCATTTTTATCTGAAATATCATCTCTATCAACAATATTTTCCACTCATGGCTTTAGGTCGTCATCAAACGTTGTTGACTCAGCAGGGCGAAATTTCTGGCTAACTTATTCCTAAGGTTGTCACTGTTGCAGGACAACCCCAACAATACTGTTTTGATACTCTTTTCAACACGCTCAGGATTTACACGGAGTCTCCTTTACCCTCTCTATTCCTCTCAGTTCAGGGCAGAAGAGAAGATAAGGCAAACGTTATATTCATGGGTTTGGGAGACTCTCAAGCTAAATCTCATACCGAGTTGCGTTCAAACATAGTAGTTGAGATCGACACCCAGACAGGGGGACGCTCCCGACGCGGAGAAATTCAATGTGCTACGTATGAATGCAACTGCGTATCAAAACTCAAACTGCACCAATGATCGATCAGCCCCGACTATTTATTGACCCTAATCTTAGTTCTTGAGGATTCATGTCAATTGTGTATTCGGGTTAGACAGTGACGCAGCCCTTCAACAATCCTTTGGTTTAAAGTGTAATTTTGAACTGTTATTTTGAATACATGAATCACTAACCTAATTAGACAATTGTCAATTCATCCCGACAAACTAACGGTAATTATCCTTAGATTCGTATTTTATTAATCAGAGAAATAAAACTCAGCAATTTAATATAAAAATTCTCCATATTTCAAGTATGATGAATATTTCTGAATCTATTTTTCCTGCAAGAGAAGCTCGTCAATATATGGAGAAGTCGCAGATTTGCCGATAACGAAAGTGACAAAAGAAGATATGTTGGATTGTAGCGTGGTGTAACAATCAATCATAGGAGTGCAACAGATGGCTCTACGTGAAGATGCCTTAGAAGTTTTAGAAGAAACTAGCCGGACTTTTTACATCCCCATTAGTTATTTACCGTTGAGGCTGCAAGAAGCCGTTACATCCGCTTACTTATGTATGCGTGCCATTGATGAAATCGAAGATCATCCAAGCATCGATAATTCCTCTAAGGCAAAACTGTTGCGAATGATTAGCCTGAAGTTGCAAGCCGCGGTTGATGGCTTTGCGATCCATGACTTCTCTGACGGATTCAGTCTACACCAAGAAATATTACCAGAGGTAAGCATTCGGATTGGCGAATGGTCAAGTTTGGCACCCGAAGATATTGCGCCTCGGATTTGGGATGCTACGGCAGCCATGGCGGATCGAATGGCTTATTGGGCAGACAACAACTGGACGATACAAAGTGAGTCAGACTTAGATCGATATACTTTTAGTGTTGCAGGTGCGGTGGGATTGTTACTCTCCGACTTATGGACTTGGTATGATGGGACGCAGACCAACCGGATGCAGGCGGTTGGGTTTGGTCGCGGGTTACAAGCGGTCAATATTCTCCGTAACCACACCGATGATCTGGCGCGTGGAGTAGACTTTTATCCCGAAGGTTGGAGTAAAGATGCGATGCAAGCCTATGCACGTCGCAATTTAGTCCTTGCCGATGCCTACACCAACGCGCTGCCGGAAGGTCCAGCTTTGACGTTTTGCCAAATTCCCCTGCTCTTGGCTCACGGTACCTTGGATGCATTGAGTAACGGTAAAGAGAAGCTCAGCCGTAGTGATGTTCTGGCTCTAATTGAGCAGGTTGCGAAGCGTGAACCAGCGATTGGTTGACACTCCCCCAGCAACCCTTGCGCGTGAGATTCTCAGTCCGTCGTCAGAATTGGCTCTACCAGGGTTTCCCCAAGTCGCGTAGAGGCTCAAACTCCCTTAGCGTTACTTATCGGAAGCCCTCCGGTATATTTTACCTACGCCAAATAACGGATTGGCGATTATGGGTGCGATCGCTTATCAAACTCCACCATGCCATAGTCCAGTTTGATCAGGCGGTCTGCTAGGTAAAAATAGTGGTCATCATGACTGATAACGAGTACTGTCTTGCCCCTATCTCTGAGTTGGGGGAGAAACTGTGTGTAGAAGATTTCCTTAAATATAGGGTCTTGATCAGCCGCCCACTCATCAAATAGATAAATCGGTCGATCTTCTAAATAGGCGGCGAGTAACGCCAATCGTTTCTGCTGTCCTTGAGAAAGGGCAGTGGTTGAGAGTCTTCCCTGTTCAACTTTAACTTTGTGTTCGAGTTGGAGTTGCTTGAGGTAATTTTGAGCTTGTGAATCTACATCCGCCTGAGTTAACCCCACAAGTCGCTCAAATAGATAGAAATCAGAGAAAACTACAGAGAAATGTTGACGATACCATTCTCGATTTTGCTGATTAATAACTTGTCCATCTAATCGAATTTCTCCGGTTTCTGGGATATAGAGTCCGGTAATCAGCTTAGCTAGGGTCGATTTCCCACTGCCATTCCCGCCGATGATGAACAGTAATTCTCCTGGTCGAAACATCAGGTTAATCGGGCCAACGGTAAAATTGATATCTTCTTGTTCTCGTTGATAGGTATGAGTCACACCTTTGAATTCCAAGCCTTGCCAGGATGTCTTGAACGGAGGTGGAACTGTCGCCGCTTCAGTGCAACTATTCAGTGAAAAACCCAGATTCTCAATCTTCTGCAAAGCGACATTGGCTTTAGTAATCAGGGGAAGTTTGTTGACAATATTATCCAGTGGGCCGATTAAATAGGTGAAGGTTAAGACATAGCCAGCAAGAGTTTGTAAATCGATAATGAGGAGATTTGGCAGCACGAATAGGACTAAACCGATCGCGAAAAAAAAGATAAGTTTACCCCAACTATCAGTTGTGGCAAATAAAGTCAGACCCTCGGTATTATGACGGCGGAAGTTAGCCGCTGTAGCTTGCAAATCTTCGGTGAGGAAATCTTGACGGCGTTGATAGTTAAGCTTGAGTTCTTTCACTCCTTGGGTAATGGTTCGGAAGTGGTTAAATAGTTGGTCTTGTTCCTCACGGGCAAGGGCAATCAGTCGTCTTCCACGTTTGAGCAGCACCCGACAACTGCCTAATGCGATCGCAGATAACACCACAACAATCAGAAAAACTTTCCAGGAAAGCCAGGTGATATAGACTAAACTACCTGCAACAATGGCAACATTAATACATAAGAAAGGAATGACATAAACGGCATTAGAAATCGCTTGCACATCTTCTGTGAGGGTTGCTAACAGTCGGGGAAAACCCAGCTTTTCCAGATGGCTTAACTCTGTGGCGAGAATTTGACGACTCAGGCGCATTTGCAGTTGGAAGATGGCATTTTGGGAGAGGTGAATCAGCATCACCCTCGCCAAGATACTGGTTAGGAGTGCAACCAGCGCCAATCCAGCAAAACCCCACGCGATCGCTCTTGAGGCGGAAGCCACACCGCTACCCATCGCATGACCAATCAGGGCAATCAAACCCGCACTACTACCCCCACTCAAAACACCGGTGAAAATAGCGATCGCCATCATTCTCCAGGAAGAACGCCGGAGAAAGTCAATTAAATTCATGAAAGTATTAACTTTGTAATAGAAAACAATTATCAATGGTGAATGCCCAATGGACAATGAGCAAAGACGCTTGATAATGGATTACGGATAAGGGACAGGAGTTAGGGATGGGACAGGTACAGATAGCAGGAGAGAAGCCGTTACCTAGTTTTTCAATCGTCTTAGAAACAGAAAACTTGGCCAATGCCGATATTAAGGGTTTGTCTCAGTCTTTGGCATCACTCGCGCATCAAGACATTGCGCCAACCCATGCCCATGAGGTATGGCTGATTGATAGCGGTGATGCTCCCACCAACCTGCTAGAGCAACTGTGTCAACAATATCCCTGGATTAAAGTGCATCAAGTTCCTGTGGGCACTGGCTATTATAAAGCCAAGATGTTGGGTGCCGAACTTTCTACAGGGGAAATCGTGGTTTACTTTGATTCGGATTGTAGCTATGAGACAAACTGGCTCAGAAACATCCTCATTCCCTTCTCTCAAGGAGATGAGGTGCAACTGGTTGCTGGGGAAACGATGACACGGGGATTAGGGGTGTATGGAACCGCCATGGTACTGGCGTACATCTTTCCCCCTTATTCCGGAGAGCAAAGCTTGACTCCAACCTCTCAATACTTCCTGAATAATGTAGCATTTCGGCGCGAGTTTCTCCTGAAGCATCCCATTGCGATCGAGCTTCCTCTGTATCGTGGCAATTGTGCCATTCATGCTCACGAGCTTTGTCAGCAAGGGTACACTCTTTGGAGACAGCCGCAAGCGAGGGCAATGCACGCTCCACCATCGAGTTTATCCCATTGGTTCTGGCGGTTTTTGCTGATTGGTCATGATTATTATTGGCAAAATATTCTACTCGCTCAAGCTCATCCGACTCAAGGGGACTACCAGGATTCGATGGCTGGGATGAAGGATAAGTTAGGAGTTTTTCGCGATCGCGTGGGGAAGATGCTAGCACATGAACCCCGTCACCTCATTTATCTGCCTTTGGCTGTGCCAGTTGCGTTGATTACTGCCGCTTTAGTGGCTGTGGGTTATTGGATTACGGCTTTGAAGCCTAGCTATTTGCTGAAGACTTACAACCAAATTTTGGGTGAGGTTTAAGAGGTTTGGAGATGTTGAAGGAATTTATGCGATCGCTCAACTTGTGATGTGGGATTGAGAAGATGCGATCGCGTCTCCTGTATCACACACCAAGCTGTCTACTTCTGAGTTCCAATCCCGTCACAGAGATGGCGATCGCTCTCACTAACATTCGGGTTAGTCTTCAGATAGTCTCGCAGCCAATCACAAGCTTGCACCAGTAAATCCTCTAGATTAAATTTCCACAAAATCACCTTGCCGTCCTTGCTAGCCGAGGCAATCGTCTCACCATCGGGACTGAAGCTGACGCTCGTGACCGCATCGCTATGCCCATCAAAGGTTTGCAAGAGTGCGCCATCTAAACGCCACAGTTTCACTGTAGAGTCATAACTAGCCGAGGCAAGCATTTGACCATTGGGACTGAAGCTGACACTGGTGAGTCCATCACTATGCCCGTGAAAGGTTTGCAAGAGTGTGCCATCAAAACGCCATAGCACTGTACAGTCACTACTAGCGGAGGCAAGCATCTGACCATTAGGACTGAAGCTGACACTACTGGCCCGATTACTATGCCCTTGGAACGTTTGCACCACTGTACCATCTAAACTCCACAGTTTCACTGTATGGTCATCACTAGCGGAGGCAAGCATTTGACCATCGGGGCTAAAGCAGACGCTAGTGACCCCATTACTATGCCCCTGAAAGGTTTGCTTGAGGTTGCTATCTAGATACCAAAGTCTTACTGTATTGTCGTCGATAGCAAAGGCAATTGTATTGCCGTTCGGGCTGAAACTGACGCTCCAAATCCTATGTCTATATCTCCAACTTCGATTCATAGGCCCCTTGATGGTTTTGAGTTCCCTGCCCTCAAGGTTCCACATTTTGACTACGGAGTCCCAACCCGCAGAGACAATTGTCTTGCCGTCAGGGCTGAAACTGATGCTCACGATCCCACCGCTATGCCCCTGAAAAGTTTGTATAACTGTGCCATCTAAACGCCAGAGTTTTACCGTGTCGTCCATGCTAGCAGAGGCAACTGTCTCTCCATCGGAACTGAAGCTGACACTAGTGACCTGACCGTTATGTCCTTGGAAGATATGCACGAGTGTGCCATCTAAACGCCAAAGTTTCACTGTACGGTCATTGCTAGCGGAGGCAATCATCTGGCCATCGGCACTGAAACTGACGCTAGTGACTTCACCACTATGTCCCTGAAAGCGATTACGCTCTTTCACCGAGTAGACAGCCTGCCAAAGTCTGCACAGTGTATGAATCCTGGTATCAAATGGTGCTTCCGTCTCCTGTAATTTTCTGCCAGCCTTGACAGCAGATACTAATGCCCCAAGCTGGTCATGGGATAGCAGCAGGGATTGAGACTGTGAATTGAGCTTTTCAATCTCAGCAATTTCTACTCGCTTTCTTAACTCATCCTGAGGCTGCACCTTTTCCTGCGGAGCATCTTGAACCTGCTTTTGCTGCTCTTCCCACTCTTCCAACGAACAACCAAGCAACAACTGGCATAAGCCATCAACAAACCAATATTCTC
>DATNQL010000978.1:0-13176 GCA_036704025.1 Stenomitos sp. | reverse complement strand
GAGCCATCTTCTTTTTCACTCATACCAATCAACCGACAAAAAACAATGTAGAAACGGCTCCTGTTCCTCAGACTAACCAGCCCCAAAACCCTTAAAAATCGATCAACAAAACTCGAAACATATCCTCTAGTTCAGAATCCTTTATAGAAGCAAGAATGAGGCATTCTGAACCCCATTGATTTGGTTTTTTTTGAAATCTCTTTTAGCAAAATCCATGAACAATCAGCACAACCATACCCCCAATCAATCAAGCACTCACTTACAGAATGGGCGCAATCTCAATACACATGTGGAAACTGTTAATTCTGACGCTGTTTCCTATGAAGAGGGTTACGTTCATGGTCGGGCTAGCGAACGCAGCCTAGAAAACCAAGAACAGCAAGTTCGTCGGGAACATAGCGCAACTCGCGGTTTATTATTAGGCATGGCTCTCACGTCTCTCGTCGGTTTGGTCATTGGGGTCATATTCTACCTAAACCAAAGAGAAGAGTCATCCACACCAACACCTGTGCTGGTGCCTGCACGTCCCGCCCCTCAACAACCCAATCGAGAAACAACAATTATTGAAAGAACAACGGAAAAAATTCAACCCTCTACCCCTATCAGCCCAGAACCTCGAACCACTCCTCAACAAAGTCAGCCGAATATTAGGATTATTGTTCCCAATTCGGGTCAACAATCAGCTCCTTCTCCACAGAATACGACACCTCCAATCGCACCCACACAATCCCAGAGCCAGCCGACTTCACCGAACACTTCTAGAGGGACTTCCACAACAACGCCACCCAACACAACCAATCCAGACTCACCGACTTCATCCCAACAACAGATTCCTACTGTTACGACTCCAACCGAACAGCCAGATACAACCAATCAGACTTCATCTGAATCAACGCAAAATCAGACACAACCTGATAGCTCTAATTCAGAGCAGTAAGAAACGAATGTCTCGAAATTGGCGAATCTCAGTGTTGGAGCAGTGCTTCAACGCTGAGACTACTTGAAAAACTCCTGAATTCTTTTTTCTCAACCCTTTCCTTACTAAGGAGAGGGTGCCGTGTTTTAAGTTTTTTTTCCTGTTGAACAACAGGGATGAAGTTGAAGATGAAGTTGAGGAAATGGATTCATCGTTTGAAGAACCTTATGATTTATGAACTAATCATGATTCCCCTGACTCCCATCAAATCATCTTCTTACAGAATTTTCATAAAGCTTAGCTTGCTTCTGTATCGAGTCTATGGCTTAACATGGAATTCAATAATAAAGTTAGCTATGAATAATAATGAGTAATAATATATTAAGTATTATTAATAAAACTCATACCTTAAAAGCCATAGAATTCGCCCCTCTCCTGATAGAAATTCAGGTTATTTCTAGGGATTGATGACTCTTTAAGTTAAAGCTGAATAAATAGAATTTATCAGCACCGATAAGAAATGCATTTTGGTGTTGTGAATTATAAAAATATTCCTTCTTAGGAGTGAAGACAAAATGGCTTTAAGACAACACAAAAGAGCCGTAGGTGTTTTTTCAACTCGTCACGAAGCAGAAGTAGCACTCAGGGAACTTAGAGACTCTAACTTTCCCATGGATAGAGTTTCTGTAATCACACGGGATGCAGATAAGCAGAATGATATTGCTGGTGCTGATGTTCGTGATGATGTTCGTGAGCGTACCGAAGGCAACAAAGCGGATGAAGGCGCTACAACGGGTGCACTCGCCGGTGGGGCATTAGGCGGACTCACTGGCTTACTTGTCGGTTTAGGCACCTTGGCGATTCCGGGGATTGGACCGATTATGTTGGCGGGTGCAACGGCAACCGCGATCGCTACCACATTAGCAGGCGGAGCCATTGGAGCCGTTACGGGCGGACTCCTTGGTGCCTTGGTGGGTTTAGGAATACCGGAAGAGCGAGCTAAAGTTTATCACGACCGAATCTCGCGAGGGCATTATCTCATCTTGGTTGAAGGCACAGATGATGAAATTAGTCGTGCAGAAGCCATCTTACGCCATCGTGGGATTGAGGAGTGGGGCGTCTACGATCATCCTGATGCCCATCGTCCGGTAGGTCGCCGTCATCGAGCCATTGGCGTATTTTCCAATTTTGGAGAGGCCGAAGGTGCACTGCGCGACTTAAGAGAAGCCGGCTTCCCCATGAATCAACTTTCTCTGGTGGCGCGTGACTATCATCGCCACCAGCCTCTATCGGGCATTCATGGTCATGATCGCTTTGATAATCAGCATTTTGGATTTCCCGAAGATCGTTTTCACTTCTTCCATGATCGCTTCAACCGGGGAGATTATCTAGTGATTGTGGACGGCACAGAAGATGATATTCACCGGGCTGAACCCATTTTGAACCGTCACAGGATTCAACATTGGGGTATTTATGATGCACCCGACTTGGCTCCCGCTCAAAGCGGTGCGGTCGCTCATACCACCCCTCGCAGTGCTTTAGTTCACAACAAGCGTGCTGTTGGTGTATTTCCACACCGTCGTGACGCCGAAGCGGCGATTACGGAGTTAAAAAATGCGGGATTCCCCATGCGCCAGGTTTCTCTGGTGGGCAAACATACCAATGCTAACGATCAGGTTGGAGGCTTAGATGCCAGCCGTCGCGCTACTGGCAATCAGGCTGATGAAGGAGCGAAAGCGGGTGCAGCCACAGGCGGTATCCTTGGTGGTTTAGGTGGCTTACTGGTCGGTTTGGGAGCCTTAGCCATTCCCGGCATTGGACCCGTTTTAGCTGGGGGCGCTTTGGGGACGGCTCTGGCAACGGCCGCCGCCGGAGGTGCAATTGGTGCAGCCGCAGGGGGTTTAACAGGCGCACTAGTTGGTTTAGGCATTCCTGATGACCGCGCTCGTTTCTACAATGACCGAGTGAACCGGGGTGATTATCTGGTGATGGTCGATGGCACGGAAGATGAAATCCGTCGTGCTGAAGCGATTCTGTGCCGTCACGGAATTCAAGATTGGGACATTTTCAATGTACGGGATGATGACCGCTATAGCCACGCCTATAGTACTCCTGACACCCACTCCTTCGATCGCGATCGCACCCAAACCAATTATGTTGCCTCAGGTACCCATCGCCCGGATCTAGGTCGCCGTCATCGTGCCGTAGGCGTCTTTCCCCATCGTCGCGATGCCGAAGCCGCGCTCAGGGATTTGAGAGATTCTGGCTTCTCAATGAATCAAATTTCTCTGGTCGGCAAACATACTCCTGGTGAACCTCACGTTGGCAATGTGGCTGACCGCACTATGACGGATGAAGGCGCGAAAGCTGGTGCTGGAACCGGTGCCGCTCTCGGTGGTTTAGGTGGCTTACTAGTGGGTTTGGGTGCCTTAGCCATTCCGGGGATCGGACCCGTTTTAGCCGGAGGTGCATTGGCGACGGCCTTAGCGACAACAGTGGCTGGCGGCGCAATTGGTGCAGCCGCCGGTGGTTTAACGGGTGCATTGGTCGGTTTAGGGATTCCCGATGACCGTGCTCGTTTATATAATGACCGAGTGAACCGGGGTGATTATCTGGTGATGGTCGATGGCACGGAAGATGAAATTCGTCGTGCCGATACGATTCTGAGTCGTCACGGTGTTCAGGATTGGAACGTCTTTGATGCACCGTCAGGTGAGCATCATGACTCTCGCACAACGACCACTCCAACGGCTACCCGTACTGTGATTGACCCTGACCCTACACCAGGCGTTTCTAGGACTCACAGTGATGTCAAGGTTGTGGACGAGACTCCTGAGGTGATCATTATTGACCGCCGAGATCAGACGTTATAGGTGTGCCAATAATTGTCCGTCTCAACTTTCTCAAAAAGCTTGATGAGCAGGAGTTATCAATCGCTGCTTCCTGCTCCCCTCTACACCTCCAATTTGTTCAATAGTTTGGCAACTGGAAAGGACTAAAAGAACACCAACCACGGAAATTCTGTGAAGGGTGTAGGAGTTCTAACCTCTAATGCATTTCCATCATTAACCCTTTTAATAGAGGAAACATAACAATGAGAAAACTAACAACTTTTCTACTCTCTGGTGTTCTATTGTTTGGTGCCGCAGCTTGCGCCAACGATGCCAAAACCAGTGCAGATGCTCCGAATACAACTGAAGCCAGTCCCAAGGCTCCTGACGCAGAGGCAGCCAAGGATGCCCAAGCCGATGCTCAAAGCCAAGTTCGCCGAGAGCAGCTCAACTCTAACATCAGAGCGACTGAGCAGCGCAACAATGCACTGAATAACGGTAAACCTCAGGGCAGAGATGACGAAGCCATTGCTAGTGAAGTGGCTAGTAAGCTAGAAGCCAACCTGCCAGCGAGTGCACTGATCGTTGATGGGAAAGAAAATGGTCTGGTCATTGTCTCTGGAACGGTCCCAACCAAGCAGCAATTTGACAAAATTGAAACCTTGGCAAAAGAGATAAAGGGTGTCAAATCCGTGCAAGTTAAAGCAACCGTTGCTCCAGCTAAACCTGAAGATAGCAACAAAAAAGCTCAATAACATGAACCGTTAAAGGTTATATCTCTGAAGAATCCCACGACTGTAGCGTTTGTCCAGTCGTGGGATTTTTCCGTTTCGATTCTTGAAAGTTTTTGAAATAAGTAATTCGAGTGGGAAAAGGAATTTCTATCCCTTCTTCTCGATATCGCTTATGCAACCTCTTAATAAATTCATGTTTTACAAGGCGTTGATCGAAAAATTCATTGATTCTCAGAAAAACTGTAAAGTTAATACTAAATTCCCCAAATTCTTGGTAAAGGATAAACGGCTGAAATTCCGGCATACCACCCGGTACCTGTTCCATAACCTCCTTCGCCACATGAATGGTGACTTGTTCAATTTGATCGAGATCGCTTTCATAACTCACACCCACGGGGACTTGAAAGACGATTTCTTTAGCGGGGAGATGATAATTTTTAAAAATAGCCGAAGCTAAATTTTTGTTGGGAACAACAATTAAGTTATTAGGAATTTCCTTAATCATCGTATTCCTCCAGGTAATGTCCGTAACATACCCTTCTTCTCCACTGGTTAATTTGATATAGTCATTTGGCCTAACTTGTTTAGAAATAATCAGGAAGAGGCCAGCATACAAATTAGCCAAGGTATCTTGAAATGCTAGTGCAACGGCTAAACTACCAATGCCTAAAGTAGCAATCAGGGGTGTAATAGGAATGCCTAATGCCTGAAGAATCATCAGGATACCAAACACCAAGACAAGAGCTTTGACCAAATTATTGAGTAAAGAAGATGCCGGCAACCCTCCTTTAGATTTCTGACCCGCTAAGCAGACAAATTCGCCTGCCAACTTTGCCAAAAAGAGCGTGGCGGTATAAAGGAAAACTACCGTGATAATTTTTTGAACGAGGGTGGAAATCGCAGGTGCGAGTGGCACCGTCAAGAGAGCAGCATACAAACCCCCCAAGAAAAACCAAATTAAGGTTTTGCGATGAAGGGCTGCAAAAATTAATTCATAGCCAAAAAAATTTGTTCTTGCGGCTAGTTTTTTGAATTTGTTGAGGAAAAATTTATCAAAAATTAATCCCGCTAAAAGACTACCTAAAATTAGGGCAGCAGGGAGAATCCATTGCATCATTGGTAGAAGTGAGAATGGAGGCTTAAGAAGGTTAAACAAAGGACAACAGAAGGAATATAGTAGGGTTTAGGCTGTTGAACGTAAAGACAAAAACCATAGCGCAGGATTTGAGAAAATCGGCGTTATGATATTAACCATTATTCCGG
This sequence comes from Stenomitos sp., assembly GCA_036704025.1. Taxonomy (GTDB): domain Bacteria; phylum Cyanobacteriota; class Cyanobacteriia; order Cyanobacteriales; family Coleofasciculaceae; genus Allocoleopsis. The sequence goes on along the minus strand of DATNQL010000978.1, from coordinate 7,432 downwards.
CAACTGAGCTTTAAGATCATCAAGATTTGTAGGACTAAGAGTGAGTTTTATCTCTAATTTTTGATGTTCATCTCGCAATGTAAGAATATAATTTTCACCCACATTCGTGCCTTGCCACTGCGGATTTTTGAGTTCAAGTTTTTGATACATTAATTCTGGGGTACTAACACGAATGACAAGCTCTTTTTGAGATTGAGGATAGATATAGAGTTGTCCCTTCGGCTTGTCCAGTTCTAGCTTACGGGGTGTGGTGCTGCGTTCTTGATTGGCGTCAGGTTTGTGCCAGTAAAGGGTAATGCCGCGAATTTGAGGCATTTGTATCTTAAAGGCTTCATCAAATCGTTGAGGTTCCCAGTCGAGTGCACTGACATCGCCTATTGGGGGAATGAGTCGCTGTCGCCACATAATTTTTTGGTCATGGAGGCTTGCCCACCATTGCTGAATGGTGGCTAAATGATTACCGTTTTCAGGGTTATTGCTGCCTTGTTGCCAGATAATGTTTTGTTGCATAAAAGTTTTTGAGGACATCCATGGAGTCATTCAGTGGAAGCTGTAGAACTGAATTGTCCCGTAATTCAAAAATTTTCGCCATCTGAGGCGGATAGATAACGGTTGTAACCCAGCGAATTATGGCTCAATTGTAAGAAATCGCGCTCTTGCAGACCATGGGGTCTAAAATCGGAATGATGGGATGCAAAGAGGCGACAGATGCTCAAGCGGATTTGGCAGTGGCTTAAGGGGTTGTTTCGGCGTCTGTTTGGCGGTGGAACTTCATCCCAGTCCTCGTCTTACCGAAATCGAATTCATTCATCTTCCTCCCGTTCTCATGAGGGAATCAGGGAACAACCTGTGCTACCCCCACTCGCAGATTCAGATTACGAGTATCTGTTTCGGCAACTGCTGGAAGGTGTGGGGCATGGTTGGGATCAGCAACGAGTTTCGCGCTGGTTTGAGGGACTGCAAGGGCGCATTACTGAGGCAGACTGGATTGCATGGCTGCGGCGTTTTGGGGAACGAGTGCTGGCGTCAGCCGCACCTAACGATGAGTTAGGAGTACGACTCGTGCATTTGGCCGATCAGGTACAATCTGTTCCCTCTCTACAGGAACTGGGAAATGTTGCCTATCAGATAGGCAGCCAACTGCTCAACAGGGATGCCGGTGGAGCGATTTGGGAGTATGAGGGACCAGACGGGTTAACGACATCTCCTTTTCCTGATTTTGCCTCTTTGGAGTCAGAAGCTGAGCAAAATGGTCAGGATAACCCAGGGACTGAAACCATCACGCTGGATGAGTTGTTAATTCGGTTGCAACAAGACCCCAATCTCTTGCAACTGATTGCTCAACAGTTGGGGATTGAGACCAATGAGCCACAAGTGATTATTCAGGAACTCCTCAATCAATTTAGTGCAGCCGGTCAGCCCACGAGTGATGAGGCAGAAGCCTAATGCATTAGGAATTGGGAATGGGTGATGGAGAGAATCCCCCATTACCCATTACCCATTACCCATTACCCATTACCCATTACCTAAAATCAATTCGAGTTCAATCGCTTGGAGATCTGGCTAGCCAATCCGCTCAAGAGTGCACCTGCCATCAATAGACCGATTGCGGGAGTAAAGACAGGCTCCCACAGGCGATACCATAGATCAAGACCTAAGGGAACACCAATCGAGCGACCCACAACAGCGATCGCTAACCAAAAAAAGCTCAACAAGACCAGAAAAACATCTAGCATTAAAAATTGGTTGAGCCAACGGATGAGTCGGTCTTTCATGGGGTTATTTTCACACAGAGAACTCACTCTTGTTCGTCATAAATTGTGAGAGTTTCAGGTCGATCTTGCAAGATGGCAACATCAATTCCCTGTGCTCCCTCCTGTTCCAGGTCTTCTAAGTATCCGCTTTGATTCTGTTTCGCTTCGCTGGAACTCTCAAAGGGTCCAAAATAATAGGTACAATGGGGTGTTTCTGTGATAATTTTCACCCACCAAGCGATGCCATTAGCGGTACTCTCAGAGAATTCCTCCAGAGTCTGTGTTGGTAAAGCCACATCCAATGAGCTAATCACACTCGTCGTCTGTCGCTTGGGCATTTGCAGCAACAGGCATATCAGGGCAAACAATAAAACGAAAAAGAAAACTCCGACCATTTTTATAATCTTGCCTTGTATCCGTAGACCGAGGACCAAAATAACGTCGCTTTCAGGATGGCTCAGTGGCAATGATAATGAATTCTAGGACTTTCTCGCCACTGACATCCTAATCCTAGAGGCACACTCCCACATACATGGGGGAGCCACAGCACAGGGAGTCGAGTGTTGGTGTATAACTCACTCTTGAATTGAATTATGGCTAAATTCTGCCTGAAACTTCATGGTGCCGCCACCTTAGCCTTGCTGACCTTGACCACTGGCTCCTCTTCTTTCTCACGGAGTGAGACTCTCGCCAACAAGACCAAGACCTTGTTGTCAGCGAATCACTCCACCACACGTTTCCTGGTGTCCCAAGCATCTCCCTCGAACTGCCTCCGCATCGATCCCTTCACCAAGGGAGTTGACAAAGCGACGAGAGCTGCCACTTTGTCACAATCAGCTAAATCTAAACAAGACTGGGATTTAGTTGTATCCAGTTGGGTACAAGCCATTGGGGCAATGCAAGCCGTTTCTCCAGGCAGTCCCAAACGTGCTTTTGCTCAAAAGAAAGTCGCGGAGTATCTCCCATACCTGGATGTAGCGATCCAAAAAGCATCAACCACTACTTCCCCACTACCCTTTACCAGTTTTAATAACCCCATCTTTGACGACCAACTACTGCTATATCTTTCCTACATTTCCGCTGTAGGTCAGCCCGATGTGTTGATTGTCGGGAGTTCCCGCGCTTTAGTGGGCATCGATCCTCAGTCGTTGCAGCAAGCTTTAGCCGCTCAAGGGAAAGGCAATCTCAAAGTTTTTAACTTTGGCATCAATGGGGGAACCGCCCAAATGGTTGACTTTCAGCTACGGCAACTTTTAAAGAGCGAACAACTGCCACGCTTAATTCTCTGGGCGGATGGAGTACGCGCATTCAATAGTGGGCGACCCGACCGAACCTATAACAGCATGGTGGCATCTGTTGGATACCAGCGCTTGATGGCAGGTGAGCGCCCTACACTGCCTCCCAACGACTCTGACACCCCTGAAGCCTGTGAAGACTTACCAGAGACTTCCCTGTCAAAAATCAATCCACAGCCACTCCAGCCTGCCAGTGGCTCAGCACTCGCTGTAGTGAGCCACTGGCAAGGGGGGATAGCAGAAGTCCCGTTAGAGGCGATGAAGCATTCCGTACCTGTCCTAGATGGAGAACAACTTTTCACGCAGCTCGATCAGATCCCAGCACCGTCTCGGCTGACCATGGCTCGGAACATCACAGGCTACAGTAGCTGGGCGATTAAAGCGAATGGTTTCCTCCCCCTGGATATCCGTTTCGATCCCCGAAGCTACTATCAGAAAAAGCCACGAGTCTCCGGTCGGTATGATGCCGATTATCAGCCCTTCAATTTAGCCGGTCAGCAAGCCACAGCACTCAATTCAGTGAAAGCGATGGCTAAGCAGCAACAGATTCCCTTGGTATTCGTTAACTTGCCCCTCCATCAAGATTACTTAGATTCAGTGCGCCGACTTCGAGAACAGCAATTTCAGCAGATGATGCAGAAGCAAGCGGGTGATGGATTCGTGTTTATCGACCTGGGGAGGCAGTGGCTTAACCGCAACGAATACTTTTCCGACCCCAGCCATTTAAACCGCTATGGAGCTGCGGCTGTAGCGAACCAGTTGGCAAATAATCCTCAAATTCCCTGGCCTCAACTGCGTTAGGAAAATTATCACCAGACCAGGATGGCAGAAATAACTGACCCGCTAAATCGCGACCCTGTCCTCAGATGAACTCCGACCTGGCTCCCCAGTTCCCTTGCATGATCCAGAGGTAGCCACAAACTTTTGCTGTGCTGAGCTAGGTTCCAGGAGAATCGGCAGTCGCTTTGGGAGCCGCAGGAGTCTTTTCCGGAGAGGCAGAAGGCGGACTCGCCGGAGATGGCTTTGCATTGGGTGATTCTTGACCGGGCGAAGCCGTCTTGGGTTCTACAGCCTCTTTGGCTAGCTGAGCCACTTGATCTTTGTACTTGGGTGGTGCTAAAGAAGCCGCGATTGTAAACAGGGGTTTAGCCTCTGCGACCTTACCCTGTTCCTTGAGAATTAAGGCTTTAGCGAGTGTGGGTCGAAAATCTTGCTTGTTGGTCTTGATCGCTTCATCATAAATTGCGATCGCTTCCGTGTAGCGTTTCTCATTCGCGTAAACCAAACCCAACAATAGCTGCACCGAGATCACATCCACCGTGCCCGGTTTCATATCATTAATCGGCGTTGCTGTTTTGAGGGTATCTTGGAGCAGACCAATAGCCGCTTCGGGGCGCTTTTGTTGGACGTAAAGACCCACCAGTCCTTCCAAGGCATCTAAATTCCCCGGCTTCGAGGCTAGGAGCGAGCGATAGGTTTGAGCCGCGCCTTCCTTGTCACCAAGCTGCTGCTTGGCCTGAGCCAGTAAGACAGCATATTCCGTTTGGTCAGGATTTAGCTTGGCCATCTGTTCTAGGGGAGGAATAGCCCCTTGAATATCTCCGAGCTTCAGCCGTGTCTCTAACAGCCCTCGTAAGGCGGATGCATTCTGTGGTTCTCGCTGCACCACCATTTCGTAACCTCTGGCCTGAGCTTCTAGCTCGGCTTGTTTTTGCGCTCCAATTGTCGGCGTCGAAGCGGTGGTGGCTTCGGAAGACGGTGAATGATCCGAAAGGACAATGCCCAGCAAAGGAATCATCGAAAAGCCGACGAAAGCCAGTACTGCCAGCACTAAGATTAGATTGACCCAGGGACTCCGCTTTTGAGACACAACACTTCCTCAAACTCTAATGACATTATTAAACGACTTGAAGCCACGGTGAGATTTTCCAGTACTCAAAACATGAACCATCACAGAATTAGGGACAGCATTAAGCTAGATTTGATCAGGTGCAAGCTTGTCCGATTAAAGATTCCATAAACTTTGCGGATATACCAGTCTTTCCACTGCATTTTGTACAATGGGCAGACTGATATTCAGCGCCTTCACCCTCTCTAGCTTCTTGAAAACCAAAAATCTAAGGGCAATGTCCTTGGGCAAGGTATCAAGCGGCTTGATGATGAAAAAAAAGACGCTTTTGACGTTAACCCAACTCCCATAAGGGAATGTGTCTCCGCCGCTAGGAGGTTATATGAGTCCTTCTGTGAATCGGTCTTCCGACTCACCCAAGTCTTCTGGTACTCCGTTACCAGAAACATCCAGTGTACCAAGTCAGGCCCCAACAACGCCAACTGGCGATGCTTCAAACGTTACTACCTCAGCTCCAGAAGCTGATTCGACCGGAATCATGTCATCAGACGTCCAGCGACAGCAACCGATTCCCCCGCCCAGTGAACCCATGCAGTACCGAGCCATCGGACTGATTCGGGGACAATATATGCCTTCGGCAGAACAATTAACGCGGGGGACATTATTGGCGGCAGATGGAACATTGATCGATGCAGTGTTACTGGGTCGCGTCATGAGCTTGGTGAAAAATCACTTAAGCTTAGACCAACCTCACCTTTGGGTGGTTTATCCCCGCTCAAGACAAGAGGACGGAAACTTGCACGTCCAAATTGTTGGTGTCTGGGAACCCGAAAAACTGCAAAAAACCCCATCTAATCCCCCTACCTCAGAGGAAGCGCCAGAAGAACCAGGAGAACCCACACAACCCACACAACCAGAAGGAGAGACCCTGTCAGCGTTGTCTGAACCGGAGGTTTCATCCCTTGTCCAAAATGGGTATTTTTCCATTCGCGGTGAGGTTATTTACCACTCGCGAGAGGAGGAACAAGTCATTGTTAAAATCAAACAGTCTCCGCGTAAAGAAGCGGACAAGACTAAGTTTTTCAAGTTAAAGCTCAAAGGTCTCCTCGGAGACCGAGTCGTTGGTCATTTTTGGGATTTACATATCCAGCTAGAGGGTAATACTCTCGGAATTCAAGAGGCCAATGATATTGGCCTGTTGCCGGCGAAGAAGTATCCCAAAAAGAAACCTTTCAACAAAAGGAGACCGGGGACGGGTGGGAAAAAATATGGTTCCAACCAGCGTCCCATGCGTAAAGGTGAACGACAAGCTACAGCCACAGGTACGCCGACAGGCACGCCCACGGGCGCACCACCCAAACGCCGAGAACCAGTACCTAAACCCGTCAAACGAAACGAAAAATCGGGAGGAGGGAATACATCTGGCAATCCTTCTGGCTAATCCTTAGCTAGGGGTGATTGGGGACTGGTGACGATTCTTGCCACTCCCCAGTTGCCCATATTCTCTTCTTATAAACATTTATTAACAACAAAATCATCAATTTCGCTCACAGCTTTCAAGAAATGTGAGGGTGTGAGTGGGAAAATTTTTAATCATAAATAATCATAAAGAAGTGTATAAATCTTGAGGTAAAAAGGAGCGGTTCATGGGAATTGAGGCTACAGGTTCTGTGAGCGTAAAATCACCCTGGAGAATCCATTGCTTTAATTCCACAGCGACTTGCCGCGAACGGAAAATACTGGCTAGAGGCGCAACCTTGACAGATTTGCCATCAATCGTAATGCGACCCGTCTTAAGTTGGGCATAACTGACTAAACCGAAGGTAGGACGAACGCGCCGGGGGATTGAAAAGTCTACCACGGGTGCGACAATGTCCTGATCTTGGACGGCACAGCTATTGACCACGTCCTCGTTCAACACTGGGAGCGGCACACCGACACCCAGCATCAAAGAAGGGCCGTAATTTTTGAAGTAACAACCCCGTACCCACTTGGGACTCATTTGCTTGGCATCCCCAATCAAGGCTAATGTCGCAGATGGGCCGATGGGTGTTCGATTGGGCAGGCGTTTTTGTAAGGGAAAGTGTTGAGTTCCTTCCCAAGCGATGTAACCAATGCCACCACCCAGGAAAATTTGGGTGCCGATACCAATCAGTTTGAGTTCAGGGTCATTCAGTAGGGGAGAAATAGCTCCAGGGTTCGAGTAGACGGCATTGGCGAGTCGGGGTTGTAAGGGACCTAGGTAGGTGAACAGAGGGCGATCGCCTCCATTGACCCCAACTATAAAATTCTGATATAAATTTCTAGGATTAAATAAATAAAATTGATTAATTGTCTCGCGGGTAATTGTTGTCTCAAAAGACGCCCTGGGATAACAATCGGTCACCTGTCCCAGTGCGCGCAAGTGTACAGGTTTATCGGCAATCAAGTCTTCTATCACATGACCGCCACCTCGTTCTCTCAATTCCTCAACATCGGGCACCTCACCCGTATCGATATAATCGACCCCTTGAGTGGCTCCTAAATACAAATCC
>DATNQL010000977.1:0-14793 GCA_036704025.1 Stenomitos sp. | reverse complement strand
ATCCAACCCTTGGCGAGGAGGCTCCTGCATTTGCTGTAACAGTATAATTAATCGCTCCAGACCAATTGCCCAGCCGACCGCAGGCGTCGAAGCACCTCCCAATTCCTGAACGAGTCCATCGTAGCGACCGCCTCCACAAACCGTGGCCTGTGCCCCTAAATCATCAGAAATAATTTCAAAAGCCGTGTGAGTATAGTAATCTAACCCGCGCACTAAACGAGGATTGAGCTGGTAGGCAATCCCTAAGTTACTCAACAACTGCTGCACTTGTTCAAAGTGTCGCTTAGATTCTGAGCCAAGATAGTCCAAAATACTGGGGGCATTCTGAGTAATTTTCTGAGTGCGCTCGTCCTTACTGTCCAAAATCCTCATGGGATTGCGAGTCAGACGTTCCTGAGAGTCTTTGTCTAACTCATCTTTATAAGGAAGCAGGTAATTAATGAGCGCCTCTCGATACTGATGCCGATCTTCTAAATTCCCTACAGAGTTGAGGTCGAAACGGAGGTTTTTGAGTCCCAGTGTTTGTAAAATATCCGTGGCGATCGCAATGACCTCAGCATCCGCCCTTGGATCAGCACTCCCAATGACCTCCACTCCCAATTGATGAAATTGCCGCTGACGCCCCGCTTGAGGATTTTCATAGCGAAACATTGGCCCGGTGTACCACAGGCGTTGCACCCCCCCACTGGCGTAGAGATTATTTTGAATCAAAGCCCGGACTACACCCGCTGTTCCTTCTGGGCGTAACGTCACAGAACGAGGCGGAGTGGCTCGATCATTGAAGGTGTACATTTCCTTGCCCACGATATCGGTGGCTTCACCAATACCCCGTGCAAATAGCTCTGTCCGCTCAAAGATGGGGGGACGAATTTCCTGATAAGCGGCTTTGGAAAGAATTTGTCGTGCGCTTGCCTCAACCCACTGCCAATACCGGACTTCCTCCGGCAGAATATCCCGTGTTCCTCGTAAAGCCTGAATTGAACCCATTAAACTTTCGCTTTCCTTGATGTCCTACGGCATTTCCTGAGAAGTGTCTGCTTCCCAATCACCATAGCGGTTTTGATAGTATGCCAAAATTTGGTTCACTCGTTCTCGGCTTACGGCATCAGAAGGGTCAGCATATTGAATCCACAATCCACCGACTTGACTTTGGTTGTAATCAAACGACGCCGCCGTCTGAGAAACCAGTCCCGCATCCACCCCTGAGACTTGTCGTAAGTGCGCGGCTATCTCCCGATAGACAGCCAAGGGTAACCCAGGACAGCGAATTTGATACCGCAGCAGCTCCAGCACGATGTTTGGTACTCCCATCTTGTAAAACTATCCCCTTCGATCAAGCTGGAGAAGATACCTTTGTATGGCTCGGCATCAAGGCTGGTGTGAGAGAGGCGGTCGGGGGGGGTGGCGGTTGTCCCGGCCCACTAGGAGATGTGGATGGCGCTTCCCCAACGGCTCTCGCCACCTCAACACCATACTGCTCTAGAATCACAACCGGATTTGGGCCTCGATTGAGCTCAATTCGCTTGACTAAAACTTGCCCATTGGCGATGCGTTGTCCTTCCCGGACATAACGATCGGGTTCATTGGGAACTTTCACAATTGCCATCTGCACACCACCCACTTCAACCACTCCTGTGACTTCAACTCCGCGTGCTTGGGTTGGTTCTGGCAGTTTTGGCAATTCTGGGACGACTTTGGGTGGAGTGATTGGGGGAAGCAATTTTGCTGTCGGGCTTGGGCTAGACAAAGACGGAGAAGAATTTGACCCTCTTGCTTTGGGAACCGACGGAAGCTGGAGGCGATTTGGCAAAGGTCTGGCGGCAATCACACCTCTGCGCTGAGTCTGTGGCAGCTTATTTTTGCTTTGTGGAGCCAATGGAATCTTGGGGAGTTGTGGCGCAGGAAGCTGAGGTACCGTTGGCACTGGTCGATTGTTACCACCTTGGTTGGTCCCTTGATTGGGGGACACGGTTACTTGCGGTTGTACGGGAACGGCCGCAAATGGGTCATTTTTCTGTCCTAAAGGAACTCGTTTGACTGCACTTTCAGGGAGTTCAGGTTGAATTAAACCCGGTACGGCGGAGCTAGTTGCGGGTTGCTGGGCGACCAAAGGTTTACTTCCGAAAGGAGTTGCCGTTGCAGCGGGTGAGGGTTTGGGAGGGCTGACCGAGGCAGCCGGCTGAGGCGAGGGGGTTTCTTGAGCCGCCTGATCTTCCTGCTGACCAATCTGACAGCCACTGGTTAACAAGGCTAATACACTCACCAATGCAATTAATGAAATTTGACGCATGACCCGTTCCCCAAGGATTTACCAGAAGACACCGCCGACCTTATTAATCTCAGAACTCGATCCGATGTTATAGATATCTTTAAGTATACCGAAACAGCTATGAGAACTTTCTAGACAACAGCAGGAGTGAGCCGAGATCTTTTCAGTCCAAAGTTGCGGTCAATCCGCTATGATACCTGATTGGAAAACAGAAAAGCATCAATGAAGCAAATTGCTTTTGACGAGTTCCTCAAGGCATTGATGGCAAATTTCTCGGAGTTGGCCTGTAGAGCTAAACTTTAGTGGAAATATCGCTGACTTGCTCTATACTCTTCAAATTCCTGAAATTTTTGCTGATTCAAAGTTTTCAGTTGAATCAGTCTGCCTCACGGCAGCCTTACTCAATTTACCCAATTTTAAAGATGAAACAGGAGTTGTATTACTGATGATTCCTTCCATTCAACGACTAGGGATAGCCGTGTTAGTGGTGTCTAGTGTGGAAATTGCCTTAGGTTTGATGCATCCACAACCGTCACAGGCTGCATTGTTCAAACTGAAGGATGGCACCCCCTGCGAGGGACAATTCCAAGGCAGCAATGGTAGAGGGCTATGCGTTTTCTCTGAGGCAGGCGGCGGTAGTCCTTATGACTACTACGAGGGAGAGATCCGCGACCGTCAGCCCAACGGTCGAGGGATCTTTGTGTATAACAATGATGACCGCTATGAGGGGCAGGTTACCAACGGACAGCCTAACGGCAGGGGCATGTTTTTGTTTGCCAATAATGACCGCTATGAAGGCAGCATCCGCAATGGTCAGCCTAACGGCACAGGAACCTTTACCTTTGCAACAGGCGATCGCTACGTGGGAAAAGTCCGTAACGGTGTACCCCACGGTCAAGGAACGTTTACGTTTTCGAATGGACAACGCTACACAGGAGGCTTTTACCTCGGTCAAGTCAAAGGTAGCGGTACTCTTATCCATGCCAATGGCGTTCGCTGCCAAGGGACTTTTTACAATAGCAAATTTACGGGGAAAGGAACTTGCACGTACCCGTCCGGTTTCCCCTATCGAAGCTATACAGGTGAGTTGCGCGATGGTCAACCCGAAGGCAGAGGAGTATTGACCTTTGCGAATGGACAAATTTACACGGGAGAGATCCGGGATGGTGAACCGTTTCGTCCGGGTAGGGAGAATAACCGTCAGCGTCAATAACGGATTTAACCCTTTGTAACAGGGTTACAGGGTCTACGGCGCTTCCTGTGGTGTCTCCCAAGATGTTTAGATCACCTGTGAACTTCCTCCGAGAGCGACTTAATGCTCTGCTCCACTCATGAACTTTTTCAGGGCATCTAGTCCTTTTTTCACACGCCGGGAGACCGTGACCACACTTATGTCTAGAAGTTCTGCCACCTCTCTTTGAGTCAAGTCGTGTAAAAAAACGAATTCTAGAACATCACGAGTCCGCTTTTCCAGGAGTGCCAACGCTTGTTGCAGGCGAATTTGATCTTCTTGGGCTAGCTGAAAACTACGATATCGCGGATCAGGTACCAATTCACCCAAGCTGGACGTTCCTTCTTCGGCGTCTCCTACGGGTGTATCTAAACTCAGCGGTTCACGATTTTGGTGAGCTAGCTTAATTTCTTGCCATTCGGCGAGGGAAATGTCTAGTGCTAAGGCGATTTCAGCATCAGTGGGTTGCCGATTCAGTTTTACCCGTAAGGATTGAATCATCTCTACAGACTGTTGCCGTAGCGCCAGCCAGCGTCGAGGAATGCGAACCGAACAACCGCGATCACGCAAGTAATGCTGAATTTCCCCACGAATGTAAGGAATCGCAAAGGAACTAAAGGCACTCCCTTTGGTGGTGTCAAACCGTTCAATAGCACGAATTAAGCCAAGACAGCCTACTTGCAGTAAGTCTTCATAACTTTCGGTACACTGATTGACCCAGTGATGAGCCTCTTTCCTAACCAGTCCGAAATTAAGGTGAACCAGTCGGTTGCGAATCTCTGACGAGCCAGTTTGCTGGTACTCCCGCAATAATTGTAGGCTCTCGTGCTTCAGTTCATGGGTGATAGGGGTGGACATGGCCAGTTTGGTGATGGTAGAGCACGTCTGATGTGCGACTCTAAACTTAGTTTGAGTTTCCGAGAAAGATCGCTGCTGTGATTTGGAACACAGAAGTTAGATTGTTTAAGTTGCTTTGCACCCGTTAGACAACTGCACTTAAGCCAGACAAGGACTTCTCGCTTATTTAAACGATTCAATCTTGTCATCCGTAGATTTGCTGTTGTTAGAGCCTTTATCTTATCAGTTCACTGAGATTTTTCAAAATAGTATTTTCACCGAAATCAGGGGTTAAGAGAGACAGTAGTTTCACAGAGGCATTTTCATCGACATTGGTCTCGTTGGGGTGAAATTTCTCAGGCTTAGGAAATCATCCTTCCTCAGATAGAAATTATTAATTTCAGGGTTCCCCTTTTTTGAGTGAAGACTCAGTTTTCTGGTTAACCGAACTCTACAAAAAAAAGGGGCACAAGCCCCTTTTGTCAAATTCTTACAAAGCCTCTCATTGGTTGACTAGATGCTCAGCACCCAGAGAACGAAAGAATACTAAGCTTGTCCGGGTTCAACGCGACCATAAAAGATGCCGCGCACCAAGACTTCTTCAGGGTCATCAGCACCCAAGTCAGTATCAGAGGGCTGTTCGCTCTCGAATGTACCGGCAATTTCGCCAGTGCTGCTATCTACCTTGGCAATCTGGAGGGAGATATGACCGGGAAGAGTCGTCACTCGCTTAACATTGGCACGGGTGATGTCTGTCTTATCCGCTTGGGAAGGGATGGCAACAGCATTGTCATAACCAGAGGCAACACCTCGTCCTTTCGGGTCGAGGAAAACAGAACCTCGGTAGGAGGGTACTTTGAACTCGCCTTTAAAATCAGTAGAGGTGTTGATGCTATCGAGACCGGGCTGAGATGTAGCGACTAAACTTTTGATGGTGAAGAGGAAGGGAACTAACTCGCCTCCAGGCAGCTTAACGGTGATCGGTTGAAAATCAATTCCTTCCTGTTCAACAAACGTCAAACTTCCATCTTGACCCGCTTTTAAGGGGCCACGAATTTGGTCAAGAGATGACGTAAGCCGTGTCACCAACTTTCCGGGAATGTATTCGGCCTCTTGACGCTTATTAGCCGGTTCTTCCTTGACAAAGAAGGTCGTTGGTTGTAAGCACAGGTCTGTAAGTACATAAGACTGACTGGAGTCTATAGGAATAGAACCGCGAGTCGTTTCTGCCAGTTGTGGGCAGTTATTCGCTAGACCAGTACCTCTGATCTGGTCATAACTGAGCGGAGCATCGGTCGCACTGGCTGGACCTTCACTACAAGCCGTTAACACCCCCAGACACAAAGCCAGGAAGGCAACAATAAAAGCACGATACCTCATGGTCAACCTCAATCGTCAATATCTAAATCTGAAAATTTCTCTTATGTGATGCGTGAATTGGACTCCAATAATGTTAAGAGTGCAACAGCTGCTGTCCTCAAGACATCGACAAGAGATGCCCACAATTCACAAAAAACTTAGGGCGGTTTGGATGCCCACTCCCTGACTAGGGAGGAAAACAACGCGGCACCTTACGGTGCAAGGTAGAGAAAGGACAGTATGAGATTCCCACGACCACAATGTAGTGGGAATTTCTGACTATCTACCCATGCTATAGTTTGAGGCAAACAAAACATTTGCGGTGAAAAATTCCATCCATTGAACTGCTGCCAGGTCGAGAACAGTCCATTAAAATGGCACCGGATGCGTAAGCCTCTGCTCTTGTTTAAGAGCATTGTACACTCCGAAGGGTCGCCTTTAATCTGAACAAAGCTCTCACATTGCATCTAGCAAATTTTTAAGTCAATCCATGAACCGTGAAACAGATTCAGATTTAAGGCAGCTAGAGTCCGAACTGCCATCCCTGACGGCCGAGATTCAGACGCTGGCACATCGCCATCGAGGGAATAGTCGAGCGCTGTTGGCTTTACTACGAGCCTTGGAGCAGACGCATCGTGACATTCATGAGGGATTGTTCCAAGCCTCGTTACCGAGTAATCGGCAGGAGCTTTACGCTCTGTTAAGAGATATCGAAGAGTCAGGGGGCTGGCCTTATATCGAGCGTATGAGGTTGCGATCGCTCCTGTCCAATCTTCCCGATTTTGGCATCCAAACGGCTGAGGCCAACGGCGAAGAGTGAGCCATCTTGAGGACTGACCGGCCAACGGCACACCAGAGACACCACACCCTTGACCCGAACAAGACACTGAGCCTGACAAGTGCTAAGATCCTGCGGTCAGTCTTGAAAAATGAGAAAATCCTATCATTGTATTATGCCGATTGCCGCAGATTCAATTAAGTTTGGGACAGACGGTTGGCGAGGCGTGATTGCCGCCGATTTCACCTTTGAGCGCGTTGCTTTTGTCGCCCCCATCGCTGCCCAAGTCCTGGCAGACGTTTATGGCGAAAGCACCGGTAGCAACACGATTATTGTGGGCTATGATCGGCGCTTCATGGCAGAAGAGTTCGCCAAAAAGACAGCGGAGGTCGTCCAAGCGGCTGGATTTGATGTCATGCTCTCTGAAAGCTACGCCCCAACGCCAGCCTTTAGTTGGGCTGCTAAGCAACAAAATGCTTTGGGAGCTTTGGTGTTAACCGCCAGTCACAATCCTGGAAGCTACCTGGGCTTAAAAGTCAAGGGGTCTTTTGGGGGTTCGGTTTCCCCAGAAACTACGCAAAAGATCGAAGACCTACTCACTCAAGCCCCCGTAGCGGTTCGCTCCCCCGGCAGCCTGCAAACCTTCAATCCCTGGCCGAGTTACTGTGAGGAAATCCGCTCCAAAGTCGATTTGGCTCGGATTCAAGAACTCATCACTCAAGGGAAATTGACCGTCTTCGCCGATGTGATGCACGGCGCAGCAGCGGGTGGCTTAAGCCAGATTCTGGGTGTGCCGATCAGCGAAATCAATAGCTCCCGCGACCCCTTATTTGGAGGAGGTGCCCCAGAACCCTTACCTCGCTACCTGTCTCAGCTATTCCGAGTCATGCGAACTCACCGACGGCAAAAGGATGCAGGCTTGCAAGTGGGTTTGGTGTTTGACGGGGATAGCGATCGCATTGCCGCTGTGGATGGTGAAGGGAACTTCCTGAGCTCGCAAATTCTCATCCCCGTTTTAATTGAACATCTAGCCGAACGGCGTCAATTTAGCGGGGAAGTGGTCAAAACAATCAGTGGTTCCGACTTAATGCCCCGTGTGGCAGCCTTGTATCAATTGCCCATGTATGAGACTCCGATTGGCTACAAGTACATTGCCGATCGCATGTTATCGACCCCCGTCTTACTCGGTGGTGAAGAATCGGGAGGAATTGGTTATGGCAACCATATTCCAGAACGAGATGCCCTGTTGTCCGCCCTGTATGTCCTAGAGGCGATCGCTCAGTCCGGGATGGATTTGAGCGACCTCTACAAGCGCCTACAAGAGCGCACCGGCTATACCTCAGCTTATGACCGGATCGATTTGCATCTCGCCGGTATGGACGTGCGATCGCGTCTGCTGGAACAATTACAATCTCAGCCTTTGACCAAAATTGCCGATCAAAAAGTTGTGGATTGTCTCACCATTGATGGGTATAAATTCCGGTTAGCCAATGACAGTTGGTTGCTAATTCGGTTCAGCGGCACTGAACCCGTGCTCCGACTGTACTGCGAAGCCCCAACGCTGAAGCAGGTGCATCAGACTCTCAACTGGGCGAAAGATTGGGCGAATTCCGTCTAAAGCCAAAGCCGTTAGCTGTTAGCATTCAAAATGCTGGCTTGTGGGCTACGGGAGAAGAGGAAATCCTTGGTGTTTTTCTACCTTTTGGGTCATCTACCCTTCCATACCAGCTCCAGGCTTATCGCTAAAATCGCTGAAACACGAGATTGTATCATTATGACAGTGCTGGTTGTGGCGACAGGAAATCCCGGCAAGCTGCGTGAAATGCAGACTTACCTGTCAGATAAAGGGTGGGAATTGCAGTTAAAACCACCGGAATTAGAAATTGAGGAAACTGAAGATACCTTTGCGGCGAATGCTTGTCTCAAGGCGTCAGCCATCGCTCAAGCAACGGGAGAATGGGCGATCGCAGATGATTCTGGATTGGAAGTGGATGCGCTCGGTGGTGCCCCAGGCATCTATTCTGCGCGTTACGGAAACACAGATGCTGAGCGGATTGAACGACTGCTGAGGGAACTCGGTGAAGAAGACAATCGAGGCGCACAGTTTGTATGTGTTGTGGCGATCGCACGTCCCGATGGAGCGATCGCGCTTCAAGTCGAAGGCATCTGCCGAGGGGAAATTTTACAGGCACCTCGTGGAACGGGCGGCTTTGGCTACGATCCAATTTTCTATGTACCAGAACAAGGTTTGACCTTTGCTGAAATGACGCCAGAGATGAAGCGACGCTACAGTCATCGAGGCAAAGCGTTTGCAGCACTCTTGCCTCAGTTAAGCCAGTTAACTTAATCCTTAGAGATACAGAATATCTGGAACTGAGGCACTAAGCCAGAGCAGCAGAGCCTCAGTCTTCCGATGAAGATATCAGAATATGACCGATTAAACGGCTTCTAGATTTTTTTCCCCTGTGCGAATCCGGATGACTTGTTCGACAGGGCTAATGAAGATCTTACCGTCTCCAATTTCACCCGTTCGAGCAGCGGCGATGATTTTTTCGACCACCATGTCAACCTGACTATCTTCAACCACAATTTCCACCTTGAGCTTTTGCAAGAACTCAACGGTGTACTCAGAGCCGCGATAGCGCTCCGTTTGACCTTTCTGGCGTCCAAATCCTCGGACTTCCGAAACGGTCATCCCGACAATACCAGCATTAACTAGGGCGATTTTAACTTCGTCTAGTTTAAAGGGTCGAATAATAGCTTCTACCTTCCTCAAAGTCTTGGCTCCTCACGAATTTTTCTATCTATCTTTATAGACAGCATGACACTTTCTAGCACCGTCTAGATCGGTGTTTTGTAACTTTTAATACATTTTGTTCCGAGTCAGTACCTGGATGATTTATTTGCCGTTTGCAGGTCAAGCCATGAAACGCGAGAGTGAGCCATTGGGGGATATATCTGTCCGCCTATATTAGTACATAGGTACTACATTATCTTGGGGAAACCTCAGATTGACGGACTAGCTCTCGGGGTTTTGCCATATCCTCATTTTCTTTTAACTTTCACTTTCATGGCAGCATTACAAATCATGAGCAAAGGCTTTATTCTTGCAATATTTTTTAGATAATTAATAATTATAAACCGTGTTGTTCAGGCAATAAAAATCTACAAAATTTTATCAAACTTAAAGCTAGCTTATTACCCGGATAACACCAATTCCTCCTCAAGTGAAAGTTCCATTCTATTGAAAATAATGTTTTTTGAGAGCTTTCACTAGAGAGTTACATCAAATTTTTAAAATTATCAGGAATGCATCTAATAATAAAAGCATAATGGAGATAAAAAATGAACTCTTCTTCAGTGAAAGAACATTTGCTTTGCCCCCATTGCAAATCTTCCATCTCAACTCTTGATAAATTTTGTCCACATTGTGGCTCCGAATTTGACAATCTAAATTCCCCCAATCCTGAAAATAGCAAAATCTTAGTACACTGTGAAAACTGTCAAGGTCTAGTGGAATCCGATGATCAATTTTGTCCACATTGTGGAGTACCCATGAACGCAAATCCAACCCGAGACAAGGGTATGTTTTGGATTGTCTATGCCCTCTTAGGAATTGTGGGTTTGGTATTATTGATGGGGTTCTAGAGTTTCCCGAATCAACCAATATCCTAAGCTGCGGCGCATCTAAATTGGATGTATAGCCTTTCTCGATTGGATGCGGTACACTTTCAACCTCTCTCCAAACCTCTCTCCTACAAGGAGAGAGGCTTTGAAATTAGCCCCCTTCCCTAGTAGGGAAGGGGGTTGGGGGTTAGGTCTAAATGTACTCCATTCATTTGAGAATCGCTATAAAAATTTTTGAAAGGGTGTGGGGTGTAGGGTGTGGGGTGTGAAGGTATACAAATTAAATGCGTAACAGCTTAAGCTAATCGTCATCGAGAAGATGCAAAGACGCGGAGACGTAAGTCCCAAGGGTTTGAGACCCAGACTGAATCGAAGATTCAGTCGCTCGAATTCAGACAAGGACTGAAACCCCGTCTGGGCGTCACCGCGTCTTTTGGGCAATCTACGTTATGCAACTTCTTGTTGGCACATCAGCTTAGTAAGCTGTGACGCATTTAAGAAAACATACTTGGTTCTGAGCAATCGCATCGATACATGGGGTTTCTTGAATAAAAGATTGAAACCTCTCTCAGCAATGATGAGGGAACAAAATTTCTGTCTCTTAGATGAGACGGAGTAACAGGAGAAATCTAACTTTGGGAAGAGGTCTAGTGTTCCCATGAAAATAATTTATTTTTTCCCAGTGTCTTCAGGCTGAAATTTGGTAAATTATTAAGCCCAAGATTCCTGTTTAAATCAGCCAATAACTATGTCTTGATCAGCTAAAAAAAGTGTACAGTTTTGGAGATTGAGCAGGAGTGCATGTGTGCCATACCAACTCGTCGGCAATAGCGTTATCTGTGGAACGGCTCGTTTTAGTGCATTAAATCATGGCTTGATACGTCTAGAATGGTCTGCTACAGGTCAATTTGAAGACTCTCTAACGGTGATTGTTCTCACTCGCCCTCAACCTGTACCCTTTAAGGTGATCGAGTGGGATGAAACAGGAGTACTTCACCTACATACTGATTGGCTCCAAATCGTCTATCGACCCGATGGTGAACCCTTCAATGATGCCAACCTCAATATTGACCTAAATTGTGACAATCAGACTTTCCATTGGACGCCTTCAACTGTCGATCCTGAGAATTTAGGCGGCACCTTTACCAGCTTAGACCTGATTCACCGAGCGTTTCACCCCACTGGAGTGCATCCAGCTTGCGTGTTTCAAGAGTTTGAACACACCCAAGAATGGCTCTATACACCATTGAAAGCCATTCACCAGAGTTTACGCGATCGCGGGGAAACCACCGGTTTTGAAGATCCACCCTTGGGGTACCTGAATCATTTCCGCCTGGATGAACTCCCAGAACCCATGCAGAAATTTTTGCAACAATGGCGTCACTATCCTCCTGGGCTACTAAGTCGTAGTGGTTACAGTGTCCTCAATGATTCCAACAGCGCCCTGGTTCAAGAGGGATGGCTGAGGGAGCGATCGGACGCCAACGGTCAAGACTGGTACTTTTTCGGTTACGGTACAGACTACGCCCAAGCCTTGCAAGATTTTGTCCAACTGTGCGGACGCATCCCCATGCTGCCGCGTTGGGCTTTTGGGGTATGGTTCTCCCTGTATGACCAAATGCATGATACAGATTATCAGCATCTTGTCCAGCAATTTGATCAACTCGACTTACCCTTAGATGTTCTTGTCCTCGATGTCGATTGGCACTTAGCCGGTTGGTGCGGTTGGGACTGGAACAATCAATTTTTTCCCAATCCTTCAGCGTTTCTACAATGGGCGCATCATGCTGGATTACATATTGGTGCTAATGTCCACATTGAAGGCGTATCCCCACAGGAGAGTCAGTTCTCCGCGTTGTGTGCGGCACGGGGACTGAACCCGGATGAGGTGAAGGCCGGTAACGTCTTCCCTGTGAAAAATCCCACCACTGACTGGATTTTTGAGTCTTGGCAACCGGATGCGCCAACCTTGGATAGCTTGGCGAATGCTAAAGCGGATGAAGGTTGGTTGCTATTCAATCTGGCGTCTCAGTCCGAAGCTGATTTATTTATGCAGATGTTGCACAGCCCTCGCGAAGAGGATGGCATCGATTTTTGGTGGATTGATGGCTTTAACGCGAAACATTCGGGTGTTAATTCCCAATTATGGACGAATCACGTTTATTTCACCCATTTGGAAACCCGTTACCATCAGCGTCCCCTGATTCTCTCCCGCGCCGGTGGGGTGGGTTCTCATCGCTACCCTGTACAGTTCTCTGCTGACACCTATTCCCACTGGGAAGTCCTGCGGTTTTTAGTGGATTTTACGGCAAGAGCGGGTAATGTGGGAGTAAGTTATTGGTCGCACGATTTAGGGGGGTTTTTTGGTCATGTCCCCGGTGTACCCCTAATTGACCCAGAACTCTTGGTTCGGTGGGTACAATTTGGATGCTTTTGTCCGATTGTCCGCTTTCATTCCGATCATGGACGGCGCGAACCTTGGAGTTATGGACAATGGGTACTCAATGCGATCCGGAAGGCGTTGCAGTTCAGAACACAATTAGTCCCCTACTTGTATCACTTAAGCCGGGTGGCTTATGAGACGGGTTTGCCTTTATGTCGTCCCTTATATCTTGCCTATCCTAAAGATGAACAAGCTTATCAGGTAACCACAGAGTTTTTATTAGGCGATCGCATCTTAGTCGCCCCAGTGGTGGAAGCGGGTGGCTATTGCTCCGTCTACTTACCTGAAGGGGGATGGTGGGAACGCTCTACAGGTCAATTCTACTCAGGAATGCAACAGTTGAATCGGTATGTTCCTCTCGATTGTATGCTTGTTTTTGTCAGAGCTGGAGCAATTTTGCCCCTAGCGGAGTTTTCTCGCCGAGTTGGAATAGCACCGCCAACTTCTCTGATTCTAGAGGTTTATGGGGGAGCCGAGGGTGAACTAGACTTTTACGAAGATGATGGTGAAAGCAGCGCTTACCGCACTGAAGCCGGTAGTCGTCGCCGTTTAACCCAACGTCGTGATGGAGATAGCTATATTCTGAGTAGTGAACCCGTGCGGGGGAGTTATCGAGGAATGCCACAGGAACGGAGTTTCCGAATTCTCTGGACGGGGTTGGTGCCTGGTAGTCATGTGGAGGCGAGTGGTGTGGAGATCAGTGAACAGGCATGGGTGGGAGATGTGTTGTCCCTGAATCTCACCACTATACCCCAAACTACGTTTTGGCAGATTACTGTGACGTAGGCCAATGATAGATTTGCATGGCATGGTGAATGCCCCGATGAATTAAATTTTCGATATGTAAGCGATCTTCTTCAGAATAGTGAGGGAGTACGCCTTGATTCGAGGGGGCTTGTGTTTCTTCAATGAAAGTATAAGTATTGGGAATTTGGCTCATCACATAATTAATCAGGCTCTGGTGTAAGTCTAAGAACGTAGAAAGTTCTTGATAGGGATAATTGGGATAGTTTTTGAAGGTATTTTCAATTTCTTCTAGAACAACAGATAAGGTGAGGTTAATGATTTTGGCACCCATTTTTCCACTCCTATACAAAAATTTTTGTATTGAATGACCCAAAAAATGATTGGCTGGTTTAAAAGCTGTTCTTTTCAAAAAATACTCTGGAATTATTTGGGAATTTAATGAAATTGCTGCCAAAGCACTCTAATTTGCTCGTAGGCTTGTTCGGGAGAAATTTTCCCATTATTTTCTAAGTTAAAAATAGAGTTCATTTGTTGAGAAAGTTTTTGGATATCCTTTAATGATTTTCCCTTCTCTGGCTTTGATTTTAAGGAAGTGTAGGTATGCTGGAGCGGTGGGAGCGAGTTGAAATGAGAATTATCAGCCAAGGGAGATGAAAGAGAAAATGGATGGTTTTGAAACTGAGTTTCAATCACTTGCATAAAATCTTTGAACTGAAAGGGTTTCACTAAATAATCATTGGCTCCTAGCTCAAAAGCATAAGCTCGATGATTGGGGTCAGTTTCGGATGTCATGAGAATGAAAGGAATATTTGAAGTCTTTAAATTTGCTTTGACTTGACGGATAATCTTGTATCCATCAATGTCCGGCAAATTCACATCCGCAATGATTAAATTAGGGTATAATTCTGTTGCGAGATTCAACCCAATATTCCCATTTTCTGCTGCCACAACATTAAATCCCTGTAATAAGAGAAAATCGTAAAGAATGGCACGCAGAAATTCATCATCTTCAATGATTAAAATGGTCTTCATCTATTTTTAGGTGGACGAGAAGAAAAACTAAATTTTCGATGGAGTTAGGAGGCTTTGGATCAAGACGGTTTCTTGTTGAGGGTGATACCCCCTGAACCCGATTCGGTGTAGCCGTTGCCGCCGATGACCCTGAGCGACTTTAAGCTGGTACTCATCGGCAATGAATCCATCAGAGTTTGAGAATGGTTCCTCTAAATTTAGAGGATAGAAAATAAATCTGAGGAAATTATGAGGAAGCTGGATAAAAAATTTTATAGCGCGTCGTCAAGCCTGACAGGTTTTAGATTCTAGTGCAAGCGATCGGTAATTCAATCACAAACTCGGTTCCCTGCAAGCTGTCTGAATGACAGGTGATGACGCCACCGTGTCTATTCACGACAATGCGGTAGCTGATCGATAACCCTAAACCCGTGCCCCGTCCGGGGGGTTTGGTCGTAAAAAAGGGGTCAAAGATTTGTTGTTGTAGTTCT
>DATNQL010000976.1:0-3586 GCA_036704025.1 Stenomitos sp. | reverse complement strand
ATCGTAATCGCATCACAAATATCAAATTTGGCTCCGACCCCTTGCAACTGATCGTCTAACGCCTTGAGGAACTGAGTAGCGGTTGGGTCATTACCCACTTGAATCATTGAAATTCCTAGCTCTTCATCCCGTTCCATCTGCCGCGAAGCTTCAACAATTGCGACCATTACGCCTTTACGGTCATCGGGTTCCCCATCGGTTACCACCAATATCGTTTCTCCACCTGACTTCGTTTGCCCTGCCGCTTTGCGCTGAAAGTAGCGATCTGTTGCATCTTTGAGTACAGCCGCTAAGTTGGTGGTACCTGCTGGGTCATTTTCTTGAAAAATTTGTGCCACTTTACTAGAGGTGACATTGTCGTAGCGTTTAAACCGACTGGAAAACAGGTAAACCGTCATTCCATCGGGATCGAATTGTTCACACTTTCTCGCCAACGCTAAGGTAGATTCCTGTGCTGCCTCCCAGCGACTGCGTCCACCCACTTGGTCTGGAGTGGACATACTGCCGCTTTTGTCAATGATTAGGGTGTAATCACGGTCTTGCACAATATTAAAGTCTCCTGCGAATAACTTAATCGTTAATGGCGTTTAGCAACACTTCTGCCAAAGTCATATTTTCCATGTCATCCAGTGTTACTGTGTCTACAATATCGAACTTAGCCCCAGCACCTTGAAGTTCATCATCCAGTGCTTTGAGGAAACGAGTGGCAGTGGCATCGCTACCCACTTGAATCAGCGAAATTCCCAGTTCTTCATCTCGTTCCATATGTCGCGATGCCTCAATGATGACTCGCATCACCGCTTTACGGTCATCGGGTTCCCCATCGGTGATGACTAAAATAGTCTCTCCATTAGCCTTTGTTTCCCCAGATGCCTTGCGTTGAAAGTAATTATCAGTAGCATTCTTCAGCACCGCGGCAAGATCCGTGGTACCCATCGGGTCGTTTTCCAGAAAAATCTGAGCGACTTTGTTAGCCGTCACATTTTCGTAACGCTTAAAGCGACCCGAAAACAGGTAAACGGTAATTCCATCGGGATCGAATTGTTCACATTTTCTTGCCAGTGCAAGGGTCGATTCTTGGGCAATATCCCAACGACTTCTGCCACCCGCTTGATCCGGGGTTGACATACTGCCGCTTTTGTCAATGATTAATGTGTAGTCACGGTCTTCCATAATAGAACCTCCCATAAAGAAAATATACCTCCCGTGCTTGACACAGTTTCCTATCTAAGACTATACGACTCCCTCATCATCTTGCTTAGAAAAGCAACCTTTATTCCAAGATAGCTTTCTGCGTTAACTCACTTTCTAACATTCTGAGTATGGTCTGAGGTTCAGTCCCTGAAGTCTCCAGATGACTTTTTAACCATGAGTTTCTCGTAAGGCCGTCAAATAATCAATCGCGGCATCTAACTTAGAAGGATAGGAATAAGAAAATTCTTCAAACCACAAACCTTCTTCCGATCGAGGATTTACTTTCTTTAACCAATCCGTTGCTTCTTGAGTCAGCGCCTCTCGTTTTCTTTGACGCCTCTGTTCTTCTCTACGTTCTTCTTCTCTCAGTTGTTGTTCTTTGCGAAGCTGTTCTTCTCTCCGTTGCTGCTGTTTTCTCAGTTCCTCAGCCCGTTCTTTTTCCTCAAACTCAGCCCGCACATCAGCTAATAAATTTTCCTCAGCTAAAGAGAGAGAATGACTCTCAAAAGGTTGAGAGTGATAAGTTGAAGAAACAGGGGGTGGAGATTTCAAGTCTTCTTCCTTAAAAAGAGGCTGTTTTTGGGGCTTTAACCCTGACTCTGTTTCTTGATACTCCGCTTTGACTTGAGCTAATAAGTCATCTATTGATTCCATGAGTGTGACCCTCAGCTAAAAACAGTTTGAATCGACAATCGCATTGAGGACGAGTTCAATTGGGGTCATGTGCTGTATGCCATCAAAGGTAACTGTATCTAAAAGTGTGTCAAAATTTACCCCAATTGCTTAAACGAATCACGTAACCTTTAAGAATCTGTTAACCTTTAGATTAGACCCTAGTTGAATCAGAGAAATAGGTAGTTATTCATCTCGCTCCATCTTCTCAGAAGCCTAAATGATTACGTCGTTGAGACCCATCTCCTCGTCGGGCATTTCATCCATTATTACTATTATTTTCTCTCTACTCGGCTGCGTTTGGCTAGCTGTATGGTGTTGAAACCAATTGTTAATGACAGTAGGCCGCATAACTATTCATGGAGGACGCTCAAGCGACTGTGCCTACCTAATCTGTAATGGCATTGAGTAACACTTCTGTTAAAGTCATATCCTCCATATCATCGATGGTTACTGTGTCTACAATGTCAAACTTGGCACCAGCGCTTTGGAGTTCGTCATCTAAGATCTTGAGAAACTTGGTAGCCTGGGCATCGGTGCCGACTTGAATGAAGGAAATGGCTAACTCTTCATCCCTCTCCATCCGCCGGGATGCTTCTATAATCACCTTCATGACGGCTTTGCGGTCATCGGGTTCGCCATCAGTTACAACCAAGATTGTCTCTCCGTTGAGCTTTGTCTGACCAGTAGCCTTGCGTTGGAAGTACTGATTGGTAGCATCTTGTAGCACACTGGCTAAATCAGTACGACCTGAGGGTTCATTTTCTTTAAAGACTTGTGTAACTTTGTCTGCGGTTACATTGTCGTAGCGTCTGAAGCGACCGGAAAACAAGTACACCGTAATGCCATCGGGGTCAAATTCTTCGCATTTACTGGCTAAGGCAAGGGTAGACTCTTGCATGGTTTCCCAGCGGCTTTTATGACCTAACTGGTCACGAGTTGCCATGCTGCCGCTTTTGTCAATGATTAATGTATAGTCACGCTGCTCTAGCATGAAAATCTCCCCCAATCTGCTCAGTATGTTTCAAGGGTATCAAAACCGGCCATCTGAGCTACAACGTTGAGGGAAGATTAAGGTCGTTGGACTTGGGAGATATGGGTGTTTGCGCTAACCCGCTAAGACCATTTCGGATAGGGCATTTTTGAGTGGCTTCCAACGGAAAGAGCGATCGCCACCCATTTCCACAGCCACTTTAATTCGCGGTTCCTGTTGGGGCAGAGTGGTTAGATATTCCACTTCCTGACTGGACAGGATATTGCCTTCAATCAACCACAGCACCAAGCCTTTAGACTTCGGAGGCAAATGTTCTAGTTGGTAGGTCAAGACGGGTGGTACATAATAAACCCGAATATCTTTCTTACCTAAATGAGGTGGGCGCACACCGTGGACACCGGTCAGGTAGGCAGATAGGTCACCTAACCCTCTAGCGGTCATGCACAAACTGGCATATCCGGCTGCGCGTAAACGGCGTCGATAACGCCCCTCGAATCCCCCCTCTAAGGGCATGTACATGGCCAGTGAACCCGATTGTTCCAAATGGCGGATGAAGGAGTTGCCTGTCGTAATCAGTGCCATTTCTACCTCCCTTTATTCCTTAAGTTTTATTAATGAGCATTAGGGTTATTATAGATGATGGTCTTGTCTCCGAAAGGGGGAACGGGTCGCCAAAAAGCATCAATAATAACTAGACATATGTAGAAAAATAATTTATAGTATACG
>DATNQL010000975.1:0-4158 GCA_036704025.1 Stenomitos sp. | reverse complement strand
AATAACTCCCTATAGCGAGATTGAAACTCTGCAAAATGATCCGTTGGAGCAAGTGACCAACGTATCCCAACTCAGCGATGTCAGACCGACGGATTGGGCCTATGAGGCGCTACGCAGTCTAGTAGAACGCTATGGTTGTATAGCAGGTTATCCCGACGGCACCTTCCGAGGCAACCGAGCCATGACACGCTATGAATTTGCCGCAGGTTTGAATGCTTGCTTGCAGCAAGTGGAACGTTTGGCTCAGACTGGAAGTCAGGGCTTTCTCACTAAAGCAGATTTAGAAACGCTGCAACGGTTGGTGGATGAATTCCGATCCGAATTGACTGCCTTGGGAACCCGTGTCGATACCCTAGAAGGTCGTGTAACGTTCTTAGAAGACCATCAATTTTCCACAACAACCAAGCTGGTCGGAGAAGCGATTTTCGGCGTTGCTGATGCGTTCGGAGACGATGTTGACGGTCAAGTCAATACAGTCCTTCATGACCGGGTTCGTCTCAATTTTCTCACCAGTTTTAGTGGTAAAGACCAGTTGCAAATTCGTCTCCAAGCGGGTAATGCCACACCACTTTTAGCCAGAGCCGGTGTCACGCTTCAAGATGGATCGAGTGGTACCCAAGAAGGGCGTTTTACCTATGACGGAGATGCAGATAATAATGTTTTTCTCGACATTTTGCGCTATCGTTTCCCTTTGGGAAAAACAGCCACTGTCCAAATTTTGGCGAACAACGCCCTACACCATTATTATGCAGACACCGTTAACCCCTACCTCGAAGGATTAGCCGGTGGAGAAAATGCCATCTCGCGATTTGCCGAACGTAACCCCATTTATCGCATTGGCCCCTTTGGTGCGGGTGCGGCTTTAGCGCTCAAACCGAACAGTAACTTCAGAGTTGACTTGGGCTATATCTCGAATACAGCGAGCCGCCCCGGATCAGACAATGGTTTATTTAATGGCAATTATTCGGGAATTGCTCAAGTTGTCTTAGGGAATCGATTTAAGATTGGACTCACTTATGTACATGCCTATGATGATGGTAGTAACACTGATGGCGATGGAGCCAATCGTTTTGCTCTCGGTGGTACGGGTACAGCTTTTGCCAATCTCAATCCAGCCCAACTGGCGAGAGTCACTAATCTTCCAGCCTCGGTTCTAAGTAGACCCGTTGTGAGTAACTCCTACGGGATACAAACTTCTTTGGGATTTAGCCCTAAGTTTCTGATTAATGGTTGGGTGGGTTTAACAGAAGCTCGTCTGATTGGTTTAGGGGATGCTGATATTTGGAATTTTGCGGTCGGTTTTGTCTTTCCCGATTTGGGCAAAAAAGGTAATATTGCTGCGATTGTTGCAGGTGCTGAACCCACGCTCCGAGGGTTGAATGTTCCAGGGGGAACGCGCAACTTTAATCGGGATTTTGCTTATCACATTGAAGGGTTTTACAAGTTTAAGCTTAACAAAAACATTTCCATCACCCCAGGTGTGATCTGGTTAACTTCTCCTAACCAAAACGACAGCAACAGTGATGCGATTATCGGCACCATCAGAACAACATTCGTTTTTTAACTAAGCTGTCGAGTCTTCACTTTGTCCCATCCCCTCGCCCATCAAGGACGAGGGGAAATTGGCTCCGGTACTGATGCCAACGGATTTAATATTAAACCGTTAAACGAAGTTGTGACTAGAAGGTGAATGTGGTACGGAGGGTACCGATAAAGATGTCGTCGTTGCGGCTATCATGACCGGGTGCCGTCAGCCAAATCACACCAGGAGTGATGAGAATATTGGGCGAGAGTCTGAACTTATAGAAGCCTTCTAGGTGGAGGCTAGTGTCGCGATCGCTGCGACGACCTACATCAATCGCCTGAAGACCACTAATTCGACTGGCTAGAGCTGCGCTACTCGTCCCCGTAAGTTTGGGTTCCATACCCACCACGAAACCGAGGGTGCTGCCTTTCTTGCCAAAGTCGTTGATCGAGAGTGTTCCACCATACGTCCAAACATCTGCATCACCGACACCGATCACTCTGGCTGCCGTGTATGCACCCCATCCACTCAAAATCAGTTGAGGACTGAAGGCAAAAGAAGCTTCTAAACCGTAGGAGTTGCCGACCACAGGACGACCAGCAACTTGGAGATTAGAAGCAATACTCCCTGTACCGTGATTGAGTCCGGTGCCGCTACCCGTGTACGAATTCACGTAAGTTGCGGCGATTTTGAAGGCATCAAATGGCTTAAAGGATAGCTGAGCTAAAGCGCTGTAGTTGCCATCAAAAAGACCAGCGCCTTCATCAGGATTATTGCCTTCATTGGTCGAATAAACGGCGTCAAATCGGAGAGGACGTTTTCCTCCACCCAAGGTTATTGCAGCTCCTGTCCCCTGACCTCCCATTCGATAGATCGGGCTAAAACGACCAAAGCGGGACAAAGCACCTGTGCCGCCGGAGTCTAAGCCAGGGTTGAGTACATCCACAATATCTTCAAACGGAATTCCACTGGCTAGGAGGTAAGCTTGGCCGTAGTTACCGAGTGGAAAGCGGTAGAATAATCGGTCGATCGCAATATCGTTGCCTGTATCCGCGGTGAATCCGAATCGACCCTCTCTCGTAATATTGGTACCTGGAGCCGCCGGGGTAGAACTTCTTAACGGACCAAACTCAGTAAAATTACCGGCCTGAAGACGAGTCCGCAATAAGTCTTTCCCTGTGAAACTGGTATCAAAGGCAAGCCGTACCCGATCTTGGAAGACTGTCTCGTCTCTGGCATAATCGCGATCGCCCGGAAAAGCTCTTCTCCCAGCCGCTTGATCGCCAAACAAATCGCTAATGGCGAAGATCACTTCACCGCGAAGTTTGGTCGTGGTCGAGAACTGATGGTCTTCTAAGAACCCTACCCGTCCTTCCAACTGATCCACCCGCGTTCCCAAGGCGGTTAATTCTGATCTGAATTCATCAACCAGCCGTTGCAGGGTTTCCAAATCTGACTTAGTTGCGAACCCTTCCTTACCACCGACGAGCCGCTCAATTTGCTGTAAGCAAG
Organism: Stenomitos sp.; assembly: GCA_036704025.1. GTDB lineage: Bacteria > Cyanobacteriota > Cyanobacteriia > Cyanobacteriales > Coleofasciculaceae > Allocoleopsis. The sequence continues at coordinate 1,121 of DATNQL010000975.1, read as the reverse complement.
CATTCAATCCAGCCGCAAATTCATAGCGTGTCATGGCTCGGTTGCCCCGGAAGGTACCATCGGGATAACCTGCAATACACCCATAGCGCTCTACCAGAGAGCGTAGCGCTTCATAAGCCCAATCCGTCGGTCTGACGTCGCTCAGTTGGGTGACATTGGTGACTTGGTCAATCGAGTCAGCACTACCGTTATTTTCTTGATATTCCTGGATTTGCTGTAAAACTTCGCCAGATTCAGGCGTGGTTTTATCTGAGGTGTTTACCTGCTGAGCCAGGGTACTGTCGGCGCGGTTTAAATTGGCACTAGGGTCTGTTGAGGTGAGTGGAGAAATGGAGGGTTGGGTCTGTATAATCTCAGGTAGCTGGGTTGAGGCTTCAACGGAGATCTCAGGCCGTGCAGCTTGATCAGTGCTAGTGGCTACTGTTGGCTTAGAACTATTTTGGAAAGCAATAGTGGGGCTAGCAATAGCTGGAGTTTGAGGCAGCTCTGTTGACGAGGCGACTGTAACTTCAATAGACTTTCCCACTGTCTGTTCGGACGCACTTTCTTGAGCATAGGCGCTCCCAGAAAAGAATAGAGAAGCTCCTAGTACAACGGGGCTGAGCCTTAGAATTTTCCAAAATAAGGTTGACATAATGCTTGTTAATCCTCACACCAAATGGACATCAAGAAAAACCAAACGTGGATTAATTGACCACAGAGTTCTTGATTTAATTAAACACCATCGAAATCACTACTCATAGATCAGATTATCATCCTTTTTTATGGAAAAATAGATTTTTCAAAAAATTCGCTGATAAAAAAAACTTTTAGCAACCCTCAAAGTCAACAACATTTACTACGTTGTGATTATCCCCTCAATATCAGATACTGAAAATAAGCTTAGCGGCTTGTGTAATCCCCTACAGCTTGGCGAAAAAGCGACAAGGCCTAAGTCTTAAATTCTATTTTGAACACGAATAAATACGATTGTATTCCGTGTTACTAACCCAATGTATTCGGTGTTACCAATTGAAGAATTCAAACGAAAAATTTTATACTCAAGATAATATAAACTAAATTTTATGCATAAAATCACGGTCAAGGTGTGCTTGACCAACACCATCGGAAGCTTCTGGTAA
>DATNQL010000974.1:0-16754 GCA_036704025.1 Stenomitos sp. | reverse complement strand
ATAAGCGGGCATTTTATCAACGGGGCTTGAGGGCACTAACGCTTATACATGAAGCCTTCTAGGGCGCTTGTCGCCCCCTGAACGGTAATCGTCTTCTCAGACTCGTCAATACCTGTGAGGTCTACTTTAACGGAAGCCTGTGCATTCACTAACACTTGACGCGCTTCGAGTGGAGGTAATGTCTCTAAAGGCGCACCACCTGAATTCAGTAATTTTAAAAATGCCTTCACTTCCCTGGAAAGACGCGGATCGTCTGCGACTTCCAAAACTTTTACTGCTTGCTGTTTTGCTTGACTAATCATAAGTCCTCCTTGAATTTATAGATGGTGGATAATCTGTTGAAGTGGCACTGTCTAACGGACTTGATAGTGGCGAACTTACTCTGGTTTACCGTTCAATGCCGTAGTTCTCAGGGCTAGCTTCGTACCAATGGTGTATCCACCAAATGTTCTGCTAAAAACCAAACTTGTAACTCATTGGTTCGCAACACCTGGCTAACCAACAAATCATTCGTGCCGCTATCTTGATTCGCTGCGGTTTTGTCGATCGCCTCTCTCAGTTCTGAGATAATTAATTCCTGTGCTTCCAGCAAGCGTGACAGCATCATCGGCACTTCTTCAACCCCGTTAGGAGGACGCTTCAGCTTGGTGACTTCTGCCACATGACGCGGGTCAGCGATCGCTACACCTCCCAGCGTTTGCACGCGTTCTGCCGTAGATGCATTCTCACCAATCAGAATCGCCGACTGCTAGAAATCCTAACTGGGCTGGATTTTTCACGTTGTATTTAGTCATCAACGTTTGTTGAGTGCGAGTTGCTTTAATTAAATCCGCCGCCTTCTCACCGATCATGATGGTCGGTGCGTTCGTATTTCCTGTAGTGATCGTTGGCATGATTGATGCATCAGCGACACGTAATCCTTGAATTCCATGTACCCGTAGTTCGGGGTCTACCACTGCCATTGCATCAATTCCCATTTTGCAGGTGCCAACCGGATGCCACACCGTGCTGCAAGTGTTCTGAATATAAGCTTCAAGTGCTGCATCGCTCTGAATATCAGCCCCCGGAGCGATTTCTTTTCCACGAAACTCATCGAAGGCATTGCTCTGGAACAGTTGACGCATCAATTTAACTCCTTCAACCAGCTTCTGCATATCAGCTTGACTTTGCAGATAATTCATCTGAATAGTTGGTGGATCTTTGGGGTCAGACGATTGCAAACTGACGCTGCCAATATTCTGGGGATGAGTCAAAGAGACTGCACCTGTAAATCCAAAATCAGCAGGGGAATAACCCGGTGATAAGAATTGAATGGGACCAAAGAAGAATTGCAAATCGGGTGCAGGCTCCAGATTGCCTTTACTGTGCAGAAATAATCCGGCTTCATTGCCATTACTGGTAATAGCAGGATGTACATCTTGAATAGCTTCCTGAACAACACATGTGAGAATATGATCCTGAAGGTTTTGACCAACTCCCGGTAAATCAGCAATAACAGAAATTCCCATCACTCGCAGGTATTCGGCATCCCCAACACCAGAAAGCATCAACAGCTTGGGTGAATCAAACGCACCAGCGCTTAAAATCACTTCCTGGTTGACGCTAACCTGATGTAGCATCCCCTCATGCAGATATTCCACTCCAACGGTGTGGGTGCCCTCAAACAGTAATCGTGTCACCAATGCCCCTGTCGTTACAGTCAAATTGGGGCGATCGAGAATGGGCAGGACAAAGGCAGCAGCAGCACTGTGACGTTTCCCATCCTTGATGGTTAACTGATACGGTCCTGCTCCCTTCTGCTGAGCCCCGTTAAAATCAGGGTTATAGTCATAGCCCATTGCTACACAGGCATCGACAAAGCGTTGGGAAACGACAGCAGGGGACATCACATCGGTAACGCTCAACTCCCCACCAACCCCGTGAAATTCTGACGCGCCTCGCTGCTGGTGCTCCGATTTCTTAAAGTAGGGCAAAACATCCTGATAACTCCAACCGGAATTTCCCAACGACTGCCAGTGGTCATAATTGTCAGGATTACCCCGGACATACAGCATGAAATTAATCGAACTGCAGCCCCCCAGGACTTTGCCACGGGAGCAAAGCATTTTGCGGTGATTCAAGTAGGGTTCTGGTTCAGAGAAATAGCCCCAATCTACCTCGGAGCCTATTAGATTGATGCATTCTGCTGGAATATGGATCTCCGGTTTCGTATCTGGATTGCCCGCTTCGAGGAGTAAAACGGCTGTGTTACTGTCTTCTGTTAGACGGTTAGCGACTACACAACCTGCTGAACCTGCACCAATTACAATGTAGTCATAGTGAGTCATAAAGATCTCCTGCGTTGGTTCTGTTCATTTTTGTCTAAACCACCATGAACGGTTAGATCAGCCTTTCTATCGCCATCTAAATTGAGTTCACGCACCATCACTCTCGAATTAACTGGCTGTTTGAGAATTTCAGTACGGACGGGTTTTCCTTTCCAGGTCACTTCACGCGGCAGCCCGACATTAACAGAAATAAGCTTCATTTTTAACTTCTGTTAGACTTCAAATCTGTGCCATACCACCATCAACAAACAACTCGATGCCGTTCACAAAACTGCTGTCATCTGAAGCTAGAAAAACAACCGCTTTGGCAATCTCATCGGGTGTGCCGACTCGCCCTAATGGAATAGTGACAGCTTGGCTATCCACAAATTCCTGCACCTGCTCATCACTAAGTCCCAGGAGATTGTAGCCAGGAGTCGGAACCACACCAGGACTAATGACATTCACCCGAATCTTGCGCTCTTTGAGGTCGAGTATCCAATTCCGAGCAAATGATCTCACGGCGGCTTTGGTGGCGCTGTAAACACTGAATGCTGGCGTACCTTTTATAGAAGTAATCGAAGCATTCAGGATAATAGAAGCGCCCTCTGGCAACAGTGGCAGTGCCTTTTGTACGGTGAACAGCAAACCTTTGACATTTATGTTGAATGTTTTGTCAAAGTGTTCTTCGGTGATTGCTCCGAGTGGGGCGATTTCACCAATACCAGCATTGGCGAAAATTACATCGAGGTGTCCTTGCTCTTGCTTAATGGTGGCAAACAGACGATCTAGGTCTGCCAGATTAGAAACATCGCTCTGTACAGCCGTAACATTTTTACCAATGGCTTCTACAGCAGCATCCAGTTCGACTTGGCGACGACCCGTGATGAAGACATATGCTCCTTCAGCAACAAACTGTTTGGCTGTGGCAAGACCGATACCACTGTTGCCACCCGTGATCAGAGCAACTTTTCTTTCTAGTTTTTTCATCGGTTAATCTGATAGGTATTCTGGATTTGTGTGAACCATTGAAGTGTTATCAGTTCTGTTACATCACAGCTTTGAGAACAGCAGATTTAACCCTTCAGTTATTAGTTGGATGAGTTAAAACGCGATCGCGCAAAACGGTATAGGGCATCTGATCTTGCATTACCATCTGCACCGTCGAAATCATTTCACCCGCTGCATGACACAACAGTGGACACCTAAGAATTTGACCCGTTCCAGTATCTACGATCGCCTTCAACAGTCCATTGGTTTGACCCGAATGGCACGCTTGTAAAGCCCAAAGACTTATTGTATTCCTCGTTCCCAGCCTAGAGGCTGGAAGTTGGAGCAAGGGCTGTATCTTAACTTAGTGCCATTTCTTACATCTCCTTTGATTGATCGGCTTAATGACGCTGCTTGAGACCTGAAACGAGGTCGGTCACTTGACGTTGAGCCTCTACGCTCAGTGAGTCAAAGTCGTCTAAGAAGAATTGACGTTCTAGCGTTAACTTCCGGGTATTGAGTAACCCTTCAATCTGCCAACCTTGGTCGCCTTTCGTTACGACGTATAGCGGCAGCGAATCTCGTGACGGTGAAGTTTCGGTTTGTCCGGGCAGTATTACCCTGATAACTACGAGCATGAGCGCGAGTTGCGAGTTCACAAAGCGGACAAAATCCACTTCACCCTCTAGGCGTGTTCCTTTGACAACTGTGTCGAACGCTTGCTGATGAAATGCAGCGATTTTTTTTCGACCCTTGAGATGCGTGCCCTCGAACGTGATGAAATCGGCAGTTTCGCTGAACGGGGCAGCGAAGCCTTCGCCGCTACCTCGATTCCAAGCATCAATCATCTGGCGATGGAAAGCACGGATTGCCGACTCGTCAGCAGAAGTGGTGGTTTGAGCTGTTTGTGAATTCATAGTTTTGAGTTTTCCTTATGGTGTGTCATGAGTTGTGTCCTTGTTCATTCTTAAGGACAAGTCAGCGACCAAGCCTTGCGTTGATTAGGCAGGGATGGGTTGCAGTCTTGATGCGAGAAATTGACCGATGTAGTTGGCGATCGCCTCTCCCTGTTCCTCTAGCGCAAAATGTCCTGTATCGAGTAAATGGAACTCAACGTCTTTCAGGTCGCGCTGGTAGGGATAAGCACCTTCGGCAGGGAAAATGTAGTCGTTCTTACCCCAAACAATCAGGGTGGGGGGTTGATATTGGCGGAAATACTCCTGCCATTGTGGATATAGGGGTGGATTGGTGCCATAGCTATAAAACAGCGCCAGTTGAATCTCTTCGTTTCCGGGGCGATCGAGGAACAGTTGATCCATGTTCCAGGTATCAGGACTAATCGCTTCAAGGTTGCGAACGCCGTTGGTATACTGCCACTTCGTAGCTTCCAATGTGACAAGATATTTGAGTTTCTCAGCATTCTCAGGAGAACGATCTTGCCAGTATGCCTTGACCGGTTCCCAGAATTCGCGCAAACCTTCTTCGTAGGCATTCCCGTTTTGCACAATCAGGGATTGCACTCGCTCTGGATATTTAGCGGCGATGCGATAGCCAATGGGAGCACCGTAATCCATCACGTAAAGGCTATATTTCTTGAGATCGATCGCGGCAATAAACTTCTCCATAATCTCAGCTAGGCGATCGAATGTGTAATCAAACTCATCCACAGTTGGCATTGAACTGTTACCGTAGCCAGGATAATCGGGTGCAACCAAATGGAAGCGATCGGCTAAGGCAGGAATTAAGTTGCGAAACATGTGAGATGAGGTCGGGAAGCCGTGCAACAGCAGAATCGTTGGATTGTCACGGGAACCAGCTTCTCGATAGAAAATATCTAAACCATCGATCGAAACGGTGCGATAGGTAGTCATGAGATTACTCCTTGTTTATGAAATCCATTTGAGATCTAATTCGCTGTCAGTCTTTTGAACAATCAAGTCTGATCGCAGTTTCCACTTGCTGGATTTTGAGCAGGTACAGCGCTTGCACTTACTGATAGCTCCGCTATCGCCACCGAAGACATCCACGTTGTAGAAGTCTGAGAAACAGGTGTTTCGTTTTGTTGTCCTCATTCTTCAACATTCATTTGATTGAGACCACTCAAGTTTGCTAAGTTAAACTACAAGTTAGAGACGGCTTCAAAGCGATTGTTGAAGATTTGCGCCATTGAGCAGGCTAATCGCGCCAGTCATAAAAATTGACTTCACTCGCGGTTTAAGCTTGGATGAAATTTGGTACTGTGTTGCTAAATTGTAGAAACTTAAAGCCTCTTGCCATTGAATGAAAAAGCGATTAAACGCGCTCCCACACCAACTCGAAAACCGTTTCAACACCATCATTCAAAACTGGCGGCGTCGAGAGCGTCACTTGGCTCCCATTTAAAGTAAAAGTGCGAACTAACGCTGTACCAACCCGATTCGGAATCGATGCAATTTCGAGCTGGTGAGTGACTGTGTTGCCGCTCAACAGATAAGTTCCAGCGTAAGCATTGAATGTTGTGAATGCTTGAGCAAGCTCTTCCACGGGTAGAGATTGCATCTGGGGAGTCAGCGGCGATTGAACCTCTTGACTCAGCGGTGAGCGATCGCTCCTGGCAAACATCACCATCATGTGACTATCTGATGTGTAAGTGATGTAGCCAACAGGATGAGTTCCATACACGTTTGGAGTCACCGTTCCATCAGCGTGAATAGCAGTTACAGAGATTAACTTCCAAATGCCAATTAGCGGGTTATTCTCAATTGATGCTGTAGACATAATGTTTAGCCGCTGGTTTATGTTCCGCTGGGGTAACAGGTTTCAACACAAAATCAAATTCGGACGTGTAAATTTGATAGAGTCGCGGGTGAGAGTTCGCGTTATTGCTACTCAAGATGGTGGAGGGATGATCTCGATACCGTACTTGGGAGCAGTGGTAAGAATCTTGTTGAGGTCTTGAGAACTCAATGGTGGGGCAGATGTAACTTGACCATTCACTGCCTTTCCAACTTCGGCAATAAATTTCTCAAATCCGGCGGGTGTAACCCAAATCAACAGTTTGGCAGGTACAGAGGTTGTATTGGTAAATCGATGAAGCTGACCTTTGGGCGAATGGAGAAAGGTTCCAGCCGTTGCAACAAGGGTGCGATCGTCAAGCTGGAATTCAATCTCTCCGTCTTGCACATAGAACGATTCATTTTCCCGACTGTGTCGATGGGGAGGAGTACCGCCACCAGGTGCAACGATGACCTCACAAAGCGCATAGGCTTCCCCTGTCTCTTCACCAATTGCCTTGAAAGTATAGAGGTCTTGACCAAAGTAGTAAGAACGACCTTGATTCGGTTGAACAAAAAGTCCGTTTTGATGAATTGTCATGGCAATTACTCTCCTTTTTTACTTGGGTTTCGCGCCTCAACCAACCTACACAAGCCCTACATTTAATTCGATCTGCCTAGCTTAGCCCTGGAAATAGTCACGCCAACTTTGGGGTAAGGCTTCAAGTTGAGCAGCGCGGTGAAGTAACTCTGGATTGTCCTGCTTACGAACATAAAGTTGAGTGATATCAGCAACAGTAAAGGTATTACTGGACGGCAGCTAACCCTTCTTTCACTTTGCTGAAAAACTGATCGGGTTGTTCAAACCAGGAAAAACGTCAGAGAGGAAAGTCTTGATCGTGATTCTCCTGTTCAAAAACACCGGATCAGGCGATCAGGCGCAACGATTCCTCCCAGAGCCGCTCGGCGTTGTCCGGATTGAGGGCGTAGGGAGCAACGCCACTCCTATAGCCGTTGCCATTTGCAACGAGGGTGGCTTCGTTGCAGTCCTCGAAGTAGCGCCCGCCGATGCCCTCTAGCTGCACAGAGGTCGCCAGCAGAACGGAGGTCGCCGCACCCTGCTCCGGTGTTTTCTGCTGCTCAGGTGGGGTTAAGGGCATACCGCCGATGTGACGCTGGAGGTTGGTCGTGATCGCACCAGGCATTAGAGCGTTGGCGGTGATGCCATCCTTGAACCAGCGCGCAGTGGCCGCGACAGCGAAGAGGATATTTGCGGTTTTGGACTGTCCGTATGCTAACCACGGGTCATAGGGGCGAAACGCGAAGTGAATATCGTCGAATACCACTGGCGACATCAGGTGAGCGCTGGAACTGACAGACACAATACGTGCGGCACCATCTTCAGCCAGTGCATCATGGAGTCCAATTGCCAGGGCAAAATGCCCCAGATGGTTGGTAGCGAACTGCATTTCCCAGCCTTCAGGCGTGTGCTGTTCGGGTGATGCCATCACACCTGCGTTGTTGACAAGGATGTGCAGGGGTTCATCCCATGCAGCAACAAACTTGGCGATCGAGTCCTGATCACTTAGGTCAAGCGGGGCAACATGAATGTTCTGGTTCCCAGTGGTAGCGGTAATGTCAGCCGCCGTCTGCGCTCCAGCTTCGGGATTACGCACAACCAGCGTCACCTCCGCCCCAGTGTGAGCCAGTGCCCGCGCCGTCTCTATACCGATGCCCGATGCTGCTCCGGTGACGATCGCCCGCTTGCCAGAGAGATCGATTCCCTCTGCTACCTCAGCGGCGGTGGAATGTCGTCCGAATGGTGTCGCTATCGCTTTACCAATCCCTGATGTTCCACCTGTAACGAGTGCGACTTTTCCAGATAACGTGGTCATTGTGAATCTCCTTTTGGTATGAAAGTGAATCGTTTACTTCTAGATGCCATCTAGATGCCAAGCGAAAGATTGCTCCTAGTCATTAATGACTGTGTTATCGGCAGTAATTGAAGAAGTGCGATACGCGTAGCGTCAAGCCTCCGGCTGATCGCTCAAGTGCTGTTCTAATTCGGCAATCCGAGCTTGCAGTGGAGCCATCATCGCTACAACTTCTGCTTCTGAATAGCGGATGGGAATATGCTGAGGACAATTCTCGCTGGTGGCTTCAACGTGGAAGAGGATAGCGCGTTCAATTGCGGCAGGATAATCTGGAACTCGTAGTCGTTCAATTAATGCCGAATCCCCTTCAACATATTCGGCTCTTCCCCAAATCTTGATGCGTTGGCGATGCCGATAATCCATCAAGAACAAAAACGCTTTGTCATTGCCAGATAGATTGCCCACCGTGATGTACTGCACATTCCCAGAAAAGTCTGCAAAGCCGAGGGTTTTCTCATCGAGTACCTTCAGGAAACCAGAAGGGCCGCCCCGAAACTGGATATAGGGATAGCCATTAGAACTGACGGTTCCCAAGTAAAACCCATCGAGTTGCGCGATGAATTCCTCAAGTTTGGGAGTAATCGAGTCATTGGCAGGACCCTTTGCAATGTAGCGTTCATAGCTTTGCCGCGAACCCCGCTGTTCTTGTGCGGCTTGCACTTGGGGTGTAAAAGCAATTTCTCCAAATTTACGTGGCATAATATCCTCTTAAGCTACAACAGGCTCTGCAATGCCAATCATGCTGACAAAACCAGGAAGATGTTTGACGCGATCGATCCAAGCCAGCACATTGGGGTAATTGTCTAGGGAAATTTTGCCATCGGGAGCGAGGGCAACGTAAGGGAAGACTGCCACATCAGCGATTGTCGGACGCTCTAACTCCAGCCATTGGCGATCGGCTAAACGATCGTTCAATTGAGTCAGGATAAACGCTGCTTTCTGATTTGCCTGTTCCACGTTGATGCTGGTCGCTTTGAACAGGTAGTACAAACGTGCCGCTTCTGGACCTTGCCGAATTTCTCCCGCTGCGGTCGATAGCCATCGAATCACGCGACTCATCGGTTCTGCCTCCAAGGGCAACCAGGATTCACCTCCATACTGTCTCCCCAGGTAAACCAGAATCGCTTGAGCATCGGCTAGAACCGTATTTTCATCAACCAACACTGGCACCTGCCCAAAGGGATTTAGAGCTAAAAATTCAGGCTGTTTGTGTGCCCCTGCCAACAAATCGACTTTAACCCACTCGTAGTCTAAGCCCAGTAACGAGAGCATTAATTTGGCTTTGTAGCTGTTGCCAGACAGTTCGTGACCATAGAGCTTAATCATGGGTTAGTCCTCCTGCGTTAGATAAGACCGAATCAGATTTAAAAATGTACCGTTCGTTCGGTATATTCTTGACTGTACTGAACATTCGGTACAATGTCAACAGAAAACTTTTTGCCTTGCAATAAATGCCTAAAGAAACCTATATTCCCTCTCTGATGCGCCTGTTTCGGCAGTATGGCTACGATGGCGCAACTCTATCCAAGATTTCTCAAGCCACTGGATTAGGGAAAGCTAGCCTTTACCATCACTTCCCTGGCGGCAAGGATGAGATGGTTGAAGCGATGCTGGATTATCTTGAGTCCTGGCTAGACCAAAATATTGTGCAAACGCTCAATAGCCCAGGTGAACCCTTATCTCGGTTGCGGCAGATGTGCGATCGCGTCAATGAAGTCTATGAAGGAGGGAAGCAACCTTGCTTATTTGCGATTTTGCTATTGGGTTCCGCCCGCGATGTGTTTCATGACAGAGTTAAAGCCATTTATCAGGTTTGGATTGATGCGATCGCTACCGTGCTAATTGAGTGTGGTATGAATGAGGAACTTGCTCAACAGCGTGCACAAGACGCGGTGATGGCTATTCAAGGCTCATTGATTGTATCTCAAGGATTGGACGATCCATCTGGGTTTGTGCGGCTGATGCAGCACCTACCAGAAGAACTCTGCAAAGGTACGTTGCCTTAGTTCTCGTGCTTTCAACTCAAATCGAGAAGGCGTTCATGCCATCAAGGTCTGTGAAATCTCTTTTTGAAAACTTGGTTTCATTGTTATGATTGTTGTTCCTGTTCAAAACACCGGGTTAGGCAAGTAGGCGCAACGATTCCTCCCAGAGGCGATCGGCGTTGTCCGGATTGAGGGCATAGGGAGCAACACCGCTCATATAGCCGTTGCCGTTTGCGACGATAGTGGCTTCGTTGCAGTCCTCAAAGTAGCGTCCGCCGATGCCCTCTAGCAGCACAGAGGTTGCCAGCAGAACGGAGGTGGCAGCGCCTTGTTCCGGTGTTTTCTGCCGCTCAGGTGGAGTTTTAAGACCGCCAGTGTAGCGCTGGAGTTTGGTGGCGATCGCACCGGGCATCAGGGCGTTGGCGGTGATGCCATCCCCGAACCAGCGTGCAGAGGCACCGACGGCGAAGAGGATATTTGCGGTTTTGGACTGCGCGTATGCCAACCACGGGTCGTAGGGGCGAAACGCGAAGTGAATATCGTCAAATACCACTGGTGACATCAGATGTCCGCTGGAACTGACCACTACGATGCGTGCGCCACCATCCGCCGCCAGTGCGTTGTGGAGTCCGAGTGCTAGGGCGAAGTGTCCGAGGTGATTGGTCGCAAACTGCATTTCCCAGCCTTCAGGCGTGTGCTGTTCGGGCAATGCCATCACACCCGCGTTGTTGACGAGGATGTGCAGCGGTTCATTCCATGCAGCAACAAACTTGGCGATCGAGGTTCGATCGCTCAGATCGAGTGGGGCGACATGAATGTTTTGGTTCCCGGTGGTAGCGGTGATGTCAGCTGCCGTCTGCGCTCCAGCATCGATATTACGCACAGCCAGCGTCACCTCAGCTCCTGTACTAGCCAGTGCCCGCGCCGTTTCTACGCCGATGCCCGATGCTGCTCCGGTAACGATCGCCCGCTTGCCAGAGAGATCGATTTCTTCTACGACCTCGGCGGCGGTGGAATGCCGCCCAAATGGTGTCGCGATCGGTGCCATTATGCGCTCCTTTACTAGTGTCGAATGTTCTATGCGAAAACAAGCTTTTGTACATCGACTTCACTTTGCAGATAGTTCATCGTTACCTGTTTCCAGTAGTAACACCGTTGTGTTGCGGTCTTGTGTCAAACGATTGGCGACCACACAGCCTGCGGAGTCTGCACCAATCACGATGTAGTCATAATGAGTCATAAAATTATTTTTCTCTGTTGTCTGTAATGGATAAATGTAGTCAGGAATGAACGGGGATTGATTGGTTTAAAGACCGCTCACTGAAACACTGCTGAGTTATTTGTTCAAAGTGCTTGCAGAGATTTACTAAAGTCAAGCGCTGTATGCAGACATCTTATGAATTCAACAGAGTGACCACCAGGCAAAATTAACGAGTTAAGATGTAACTTAAGCGAGGCAAGGAAGATAGCAGTTGAATCGAGGTCAGAACAATGCCTAATAATGCATCGGCAATTGCCTGCACGATATCGCCTCGAAGCAATTTTCCTAAGATCGCAGTGATTCGCTCATACCAGCACGGCACCGCCATCTACCACGATCGTCTGTCCTATGCTGAAATCCTCCCGCATTAAGTAATCCTATTACGCTCGCCTTTCTAGCCATCACTCTCCCGGAAAGACTCTTCACTCTTCGGATGATTGTTACGGTTGTGTCAAATCCAATAGCTGCCGATACTTAAAATCTTTAGCCAAAGAAGCGATCGCGTTTGCTAGGGGTTGATTTAGCTCACTGATTTGAGCAATCAAGCTCTGCATCAACTCGACATCAAGATTGTAGATGGCTTGGCGGAGGTTAGCAACTAAATCGGGAGGTAAGGTAGCGATCGCCTCTGGAGTCAAAATGACTACCTTAGTTTCAGTAGATGCGGCAGTGGATTCAGCATACACGAAGCGCACCCCAATATGTTTGTGCAGGGCGTCAAAAATGTCAGCCTCTCGGAAGGGTTTGTGGATAAAGTCATTGCAACCGACACTAAAGGCAGTGGTTCGCTCTTTCTCTAACATATGGGCAGTCACAGCAACAATTGCTGTAGGTTGACTTGTTTGGATTTTAGCTGGGAAATCCTCTCTATTTCTTTCCCAAAGTCTGATCTGTTTGGTGGCTTCATACCCATCCATCATGGGCATTCGCATATCCATAAAGATTAAGTGCGGACAGTATTTTTCCCAAATTTCAATTGCCTCAACACCGTTACTAGCTTCCCACAGTTCAAAGCCAAAGGGAGAAAGCAGCTTGATTAGCAGTTGACGATTTTCAAGAGCGTCGTCCGCAATCAGAATACGATAGCTCAGTTGATTAGGTTCGAGGGCAAGTACTCTACGAGTTGGTTGTTGGCTTTTGATGTCAGCAATTTCAACCACGCTGAGTTTAATGTCAAACTTGAAGATAGAACCCTTGCCTACCAAGGAACTAACGGTTATTTCACCGCCCATCAGTTGCACGAACGAGCGTGCTATAGTTAACCCCAATCCTGTCCCTTCCTGCAATTGTTGACCTGTTTTCGTTTGTACGAAGGGTTGAAAAAGCTTGTCTAACTCCTCTTTGGCAATGCCAGAACCCGTATCTTCAATTTCAACGGTAATTAGGTGTTGTCCGTTTTCTTTTACTAGCAATCTCTGTAAGGGCGGGTTTAACGAAGTTGTCTGTTGCTCCACACTGCACCTGGTTAAACCCGCCCCTACAACCACTGACACTCTTACCGAAACCGTGCCTGCTTTCGTAAACTTAATCGCGTTAGAGAGTAGATTAATCAATACTTGACGCAACTTGACTTCATCGGTGTGTACATATTGAGGAACATCTGGAGTTCGGTTAAACAGCAACTGTAGCCCCTTACTATCAGCCTTAAGCCGAAACATATTTTGCAAATCATCTAGCAGATAATAGAGGTCGAAAGCCGTTTCGTTAAGCGTTGCGCGTCCTGCTTCGATTTTGGATAAATCTAAGAGTTGGTTAATCAGAGTGAGTAGATGTTCTCCACTGCGAGTTATGATACCCAGGTGTTCTTGCTGTTCCGAGGGTAGATAAGGCGAGCGACCCATCAATTGGGAAAAGCCAAGAATCACGTTGAGGGGGGTACGCAGTTCATGGCTCATATTCGCTAGGAAAGTACTTTTGGCTTGATTTGCCGCAGTCGCAGCATCTTCGGCTCGTTTCGCACGGGTGGTTTCGCGCTCTAGTTCCAGGGTACGCTCCTTGACTTTTTGTTCCAGCGTCCGTGCATAATCTTCCAATTGCTGATGGGAGAGTTTCAGATTTCGAGCGAGTATGTAGCCGTGACTGATAGTGGCAGCCCCAACCAGAGCTATTAGTGGGGCAATCGCAATCAGCCACCAGCCTGCCAAAAACAGCAGGTATGCGCTGCCCAAAAGACTAATCCCGAAAAACAAGACGGCAATAACTGTCCGTAGAGGAGATGTCGATATCCAGCCTAATATTGCCCCAATCCCCGACCAAACTAAAATCCATAAGCCTTCTAACGGCTCAGAACTAGCTTGGAGTATAGGTCGCCCGTCCAGTGCTGCACTCAACAGTTGGCTAGCTAAATGGGCATGAATCTCAACGCCAGCCGATGCAGTATCTTGCGTCGTACTATAGGAGGTATAAAAGCGATCGTTGATACTTTCTGCCGTTGCACCAATGAAGACAATGCGATCGCGTACCAAATTCGCTGGCATCTGACCCTCTAAAACAGCCGTCATCGAGATAGTACGGAAGCCATGCCGCAGTCGGCGGAAATTTGACAATATCTGATACCCCCCGACATCAGCACGGATATAGCCGCCGTCATTGGCCTGCAAGGGAGTAAATACGGCTCGACCTAATCTAAATTGGCTCTGGCTACGGTCAAGTTCTTGGGGGGTAATGCCTTCAGTTGCAAGGTAAGTAAACGCCAGCTTTGCTCCCAGAGTTAATATCAATCGATTGTCCTGAGTTTTCAGATACAGTAAGCTGCGACGAAGCTTGCCATCAGCATCCAATACCATATCGCTTGCGCTAACTTGACCAAGCTTAAGCAATGTTGGTGGTGCTTCAACCGCATTACTGTCAGCTTTTTTTACTACTTTCTTAATACCAATCAAGTTAGGTGTAGAGGCAAAAACCTTGACCAATTCCTGATGACCAGGCTCGACTGGTAAATCTCGATAGAGGTCTAAACCAATTGCTCTCGGATTCTGTTGTTTGAGTGTTAAGAGCAAGCGAGCCATTACAGCATCGGACATCGGCCACTGTCCCAGTTTCTTAATGTCCGACTCGTTAATCGTGACAATGACAATTCGAGGATCGGCAGGCTCTAGAGGACGCAGGCGAAAAAATTGATCGAGTGCGACTAACTCCAATAGCTGTAGTACTCCTGCCAAACGCAGAACAATTAATACTCCAGCTACACTAGAAGCCGTTATCAATATCCCAAACCGTTGCCAGATTCGCTGTTTCAGTGTTGTCCACATAAAGCGATTTTCAATTAAATCTAATCTAACTGCTGGGACAGATTGACAGACTTAGCTATTCCGTCTTTAAATTGCATAATTTAGACGGGCAAGATGCCCGCCCCACAAGAGTTTTACCAGTAATGATTGTGCTAACTAGATGTGGAACAGCTTACTATTTTTTAAGTGACTGTGCAGCTATAGAATTTAGTCCACCTGAGTTTAGCAGTTCTTTCCAGGCTGCACTCACGCTCGGATCGTTGGGTTGGGAGCGTTGTAGCTCAACCAGGGTCAAGATTGCTTCATACCAAACACCAGCACTTCTATACAGAGAAACACGCTCTTTTGGTGTTGCCTTCTCAATTTGATTCATCAGGGCTGAATCGAGTTGGATTCGTCGGATTCTGCCACGAACAAATTGGTCTTGTAGTCGGTTTTTAGGGTCACAAATCATGGCAAACGACCACGTATAATCCTTGCCAATCTCCAAGGGCGGTGCATTAGGTGGTAGGCTGAAGCTGACAATGCCAGGAGTATTAGTTAGAGGAAAGGTTGTTTGATAAATACCCTGATTGTTTTGATCGAATAGACTAAATTCTGCGGTTTGGGCAGTAGTTTTTGGAACGTAGGCTAGAAAGGTTGGGCGCTCTGCTAGTGTTAACCCTGTTTCAGTAACTGGGCTTAAGGCGGTGAGAGGTTGCGAAGTCTTTGCATCTTGGGAGCATCTACCTTCGTCTCGCGTACCTCCCCCCGTCGTCTCGTCAGGATTCTTTGGTGGTGGTGGTAATTGAGCGTTGATTTGCCTCTGATTATGGCTGCTATAGTTTGAGATTTTGGGGTGCGATCGGGCTTTGCTCGGTAGCGAAGCTAATCGCGTTTTGCCCGGTAGCGAAGCTAATCGCGTTTTGCTCGGTAGTGAAGCTAATCGCGTCTGTATCCTTGCTAAGACACTCGGAGCAATAACAAGTTCTAAAGTCAGAGCAACCCAAAGGGATGCAAGAGGCAACAGGAATTTTATCTTTCCCAACCATGAGTGAGCCATCCCCTATCTCCTGATTACAAAGTTTTAGACAAAACTAGGAGGTGCAGCGGCTACTTTTGTTTCTTGCTACCAGCTTCAACATTCGGTAGATGCGTCATACATCATACAATCTCAAAGCCAATTTCCTAAGAGAATGAAAGGTGCCCAGTAATAAGGATGCTCGTATTGGGGCTGTTTCAATAGTGCTAGCTGAGCGCTACGGAGGGCTTGGGCTTTGGTCACTCCCGGCTGACCTAGCTCTCGGTAAAACTCTACCATGAAAAATGCAGTGGAGCGGTCATTCACTGACCATAACGTTGCGAGGGTACTGCGTGCTCCAGATCGTACAGCTAATCCAGCTAATCCCAAAGCCGCCCGTCGATCGCCAGTTGCTGTCTGGCAGGCACTTAAAACCAGTAGTTCAATTGGCTTTAGTTCGCCCTGTTCTCTAGCGCGGAGTAAGGTGTCCAATTGTTTGACATTAATGCGATCGTCCCACGTCAGAATAAATGTATCTTCTGCCCTAGAACTAAACTGACCGTGGGTTGCCAGGTGAATTACGGGAAACGGCGCTGAATTGAGCTGACGTTGGATGGTTGTGCTGGTAAAGGTTTGATCGAGAAGTACCCGAGCAGGTATCTCAGACTCGATCTGATTGACTTCAATCGCTACAGATGGTAGGGCTGAAAAGCCTTGACGTGCTTCGCTCAGTCCTCCTAATAATCCTTTCAGTTGTTGGCGTTTTAAGGGTTGGGGTTGGAGCAATTGTAGACTTGGGGCGAGAGCAATGCTGTACTTCTCTATTAGATACTTTTGACCGTCGTAGAGAGCTGCCATTGGCAGGTTTCGTAAGGAACCATCCAGCACAAATACCAGAGTAGTAACACCACTTGCGGCTAGCTTATCTTCGGCCGATCGCAATAGCAAGTCATACACTTGTTTAGCAATGGGCAAACGCTCCTGGGTAAAGGAGGTGGGTCTTAGGGATTGTTGCATCTGGTCTAAGATGCGCTCTACTTCACTCTGAGGTAAAGAAGTCTCATAGTAGCTCAAGGGTTGGTTAGGCAAGGAAAGGATAACAGCTAACTGATGCGGCAAAATAATCGGGTAGATGACTGCCGTCTGAGGATTAATTTGGTCAACTTGTACGGGTTTTGTCGTCAAACAAGCTTCCCGAAAGAAGTTATCCAGTTCTGCCAACTGTAGCGATTCAATGACTTGACGAGCTTGTTTGAGGTTTTGCTGGCTGGGTTCACCACCTTGGGGGGATTGTA
>DATNQL010000973.1:0-4534 GCA_036704025.1 Stenomitos sp. | reverse complement strand
AGATTTTAGGGCTTTGTAGGGGCATCCCTTGTGGATGCCCTGCTTGGATGTAGGGTACCCATAAGGGGTACCCCTACAGAATTTCCCTGTTTGGGGCGTCACCCCACATGAATTCGCCAACAGTATCTTGGAAATCGCGGCTACAAAAACGAAGTCCGCAGCCAGTCGGTTGGCGTCGCCTTGATATTAGGCTTTTTGATTAGGGCTGAAGCTGTTTGAGTTTATTTTGTGCCGATAGCAGTAGGGATTGGGCTTTTAAATAGGCTGTTGTTCCGCTTTGGACTTTTTCGAGTTCATAAATAATCCCTTGAAGTTCACTAATGGTGTAGTTAGGATTCACAAATTGGGCATCAGTGGGGATGGAGGCTAGTAATTTTTCAATTTTGCCCTGCGATCGTTGTAAGGCTTCCACCGAATCTTGCTCAGCTTGCTGTCGGATTTTGACTTGTCCCAAATTACTGTTGTACTGCGCGAGTAACTTTTGCGCTTCTGCATAGCCGGTTAAGTCATCTGAGCGAATCTCTCGAAGCTGTGCGATCGCTTGTTCCCACAAGTTTTCTACCTGTTCCCACTCAGCAGCCGTGTGCGGTGGATTTTGACCCGCTTTAGCCGCTTCCCAAGAAAACTGCCGCGCTGCTGTGATCAAGGTGCTGACGCGCTCATTACCCGCCGCAAGACCCACAATTTCTTGGATATCACTCTGGTAATGGTCTACTTTGGCTTTAGCGGTTGTTCCCGCTAGGGTGATCGAGGGGATTTGCTCTAGCTGGTTGACGGCTGAACGCCAAGCAGAAATGGCCGCTTGTTTATCGATTGGGGTTGATGCTTGTTGATATTGCTGTTTAGCTTTCAGGATGTCCTGTTCGCTTTGGGTAAGCAAAGTTTGAGCATTCTTTTCTTGAAAGACTTTAGCGTCTAGTTGCCCAACTTTTGTGCGAGCTGCATTAAATGCATAGAGGTTAAACCGCCAATCGTACCACCAAGCTCTGTACTCTGGCCAATCGTTTAAAAACCAAACGGGTAAAGCATCGAGATTTTTTTGTGCTTCTTTGACTTTTTGTTCCCCTCGATTTAAGTCAGCAGAACTGGTGGGGTTTTTAATCAATTGTTCGGCTTGTTCAACTGAGGCGATCGCTTGCCGATAGTTCGCTTCCATATTCATGTAGCTGGGTAACAAGAGTATGGGAGCTTTTTGTGCCACGGGGCGACGAATCACTGGATAAGGCAAGTTTGCCACCCAAACCACACCCACAGGAACACCCAGAAGTATCCCTATCCAGATGATTTTGCTCAGTAAACCCCGCCTGGTTTTTTGAGGGACAGATTGTTGATGAGGATAGGTGGCGTGATAATGTGCCTCGACTTCTCTCTCCAGTTCGGCAAAGGATTTGGAGGCTAGCTGAGACGGTATCGATGGCTTGAGTATGACTGGCTGCCTACTTTTAAGTGATGGAGCGACTCCAGAGATGTTCTGAGCTTTTCTGAACGGGAATTTGAAAGGCAAATTGAAACCAGCCATAAAATTTACCAAAGCATTATGTTGAGTATTCCCGTAGGCAGATGAAATCTAACAGTGCTTAAGCACTTCTGGGTTCGATATAGCCTTGAATCGTCTCCGGTTCAAATTGGCGGAGAATCGGAGTGGCTTGCTCCGTCAATTTGGCGGCACCTCGGACAACAATCAGATATTTGCCTTCATTCAGCCGATTGCGGTAAGGCAAGGCATCGCCACCACCCATGACTAAACCAACACCGCCACCGACAAAAAAGCTACCCATCGCTCCGGCGATCGCACCAAATATCCCCCCAATAATATGGTTACCCAGGCTACCCGTCCACTTCACGATTTCTAGCCCCGTTTGCAGATTAAAGGCAAAACCGGCGAAGAATCCAAAAGGAATCGTCCAGATAGCAAGCCCTATGGCTTGCTTTTTTGCCTCTAAGTTGGGGTCAATTAAACCCAATTCATCAGCACTTTTATATCCTTTACCCAAAATCGAGACTTTATCCATCGGTAAGCCTTCGCGCTCTAAAGCGGAGTAAGCTTCTTCGGCCTCAATGCGGTTTTTTAGTACAGCGATTAGATAATTCATGGGTTTATGAATGATGCAATACATTTTCGCATCATAGGATAACAGTGCCACTGCCTCGGCAAATTGCCTCTGGGTCAGGAATTTTCTAGAGTACAGATCTTGAAACTCGATACAAAATGATGTAGATTCAGCCCCAGCTTGATGGAAATTGAAAAACTTTGAGACGAATAGCCTTGTATCGACAGCTTTACAGTTACAATGACCTTCGTCAGTCAATTCTCCTCATTGTGGGAAAATTGCAGGGTTGTATCAACAGACTGCCCTTAAATTTAACGGTTAACCGCTATTCCAGGTCTGTTGTCTGTAGCGCTCATTGTTTTGGATGGGGTTCGCTCATGAGAATAGCGGTGTGTTCTTGTTCTTGTGTAGCCCACTTTCCTCCATCTGCTGGTAATGTCTAAGGTTCTCGTCTCTGACCCAATTGACCAAGCTGGTATTGATATCCTCTCTCAAGTTGCTCAGGTTGATGTCAAAACCAATCTCTCGCCTGAGGAACTGATTGGGATTATTCCAGAATATGATGCCCTCATGATTCGCTCTGGCACCCGTGTGACCCAGGCCATCATTGAGGCGGGCAAACAACTCAAGATTATTGGACGTGCTGGCGTTGGGGTGGATAATGTCGATGTCCCAGCCGCCACTCGTCAAGGTATTGTTGTCGTTAACTCTCCTGAAGGAAATACGATCGCGGCGGCTGAACATGCCTTAGCCATGATGCTGTCTCTTTCGCGCCACATCCCGGATGCCAATCAATCTGTCAAAAACCATCAGTGGGATCGCAAGAGCTTCATTGGAGCCGAAGTTTATAAGAAAACCCTGGGCGTGGTTGGCTTAGGGAAAATTGGCTCTCATGTGGCGACTGTAGCCAGAGCCATGGGTATGAAGTTACTCGCTTATGACCCCTTCATTTCTATGGAACGAGCCGAGCAACTCGGTTGTCGGATTGTAGAGCTGGATGTCTTGCTGCGGGAAGCCGATTACATCACCCTGCACATGCCGAAGACAGCGGAAACCACTCATTTAATCAATGCTGAAGCGCTGGCGAAGATGAAGCCCACAGCTAGAGTGGTGAACTGTGCTAGAGGTGGCATTGTGGACGAACAGGCTCTGTATGACGCGTTGAAAGCGGGGCGAATTGCAGGAGCCGCCTTGGACGTGTTTGAGTCGGAACCCATTGGAGAATCGCCGCTCTTGTCGCTGGGAAAAGAGATGATTCTGACCCCCCATTTGGGAGCCTCTACCGCCGAAGCGCAAGTGAATGTCGCGATTGATGTGGCGGAACAAATTCGTGACGTGCTGTTGGGCTTACCCGCACGCTCAGCGGTGAACATTCCAGGACTGTCTCCCAACGTTTTGGAAGAACTCAGACCCTACATGCAGTTGGCGGAAACTCTAGGCAACTTGGTCGGTCAACTGGCAGGGGGACGGATTGAGATGCTAAACGTGCGATTGCAAGGTGAATTAGCGACCAATAATAGTCAACCGTTAGTCGTCGCGGCTCTCAAAGGGTTGCTGTCCCAAGCTCTACGGGAGCGGGTGAACTATGTGAATGCCACCATTGAGGCGAAGGAACGGGGAATCCGCGTGATTGAAACGCGGGATGCCTCGATTCGGGACTATTCTGGGGGTTCACTTCAGCTATCAGCAATTGGCACGTTGGGCGAACATTCGGTCACCGGGGCGTTGTTAGGTGATGGGGAAATTCACATTACTAGTATTGATGGATTCCCGATCAATGTTCCTCCCAATCGCTACATGGTGTTCACGTTGCACCGCGATATGCCAGGAATTATTGGGAAAATCGGTTCTCTATTGGGCAGCTTTAATGTCAACATTGCCAGTATGCAGGTCGGGCGCAAAATTGTGCGCGGCGATGCAGTCATGGTTTTGAGCATCGATGACCCGCTACCCGAAGGAGTGTTGGATGAGATTACCAAGGTGCCCGGTATTCGTGATGCTTACACGGTAGCTCTTTGATGGATTTAGGATTTGGGATTTTAGATGTTGGAAAAACTGGTCTTATTTAACAATGTTGGGTTCCTAAATCAGCCGACCCCCATCTAAAATCTAAAATCTGAAATCTAAAATCATATGGCAAATAGCTGGTGGGAAATTCAAATCCTTTGCGACCCCGGTTTAGAAGATCTCATCTTCTGGCGACTGGAAAAGTTTGGTTGTCGGGGAATGGCTTCTAGGGTCAAAGGGCACTCGTTGTTGGTAACGGCTCACTTACCTCAAATTCAAGCACAATTGTTGGATTTGGCGGCGCTGGCGCTGTGGCTGCGGCAAGATGCGCTAACGGTGGAGTTACCGATGCCGGTGGCGCATTGGAAGCTGATTGATGAGGAAGACTGGTCGAGCAGTTGGAAGCAGCACTGGGAACCTCAAGAAATTGGCGATCGCATTTTGATTTACCCCGCTTGGTTGCCTATCCCCAAACC
>DATNQL010000972.1:0-3530 GCA_036704025.1 Stenomitos sp. | reverse complement strand
TTTCAACTGGATAGTTATTTCCGCCATGCTGCACTAGTAAGTTGGAATGGGAGTGCGATCGCTCACAACACAATGAGTGATCGCCCTGTTGATCCAATATTGCTCAGGCAAGCTGGAATAAAGTCTAAATTAGACTCTTCTGTTAAGGCAAAAACCGATCTAAAGCGGCTTTCAATTCCTCAATTTCCGCTTCAATATTACCCTCTTCTGCGGCACGAGCAATACACTCGGTTAAATGCTCATCCAGAATAATTCGCGCGACTCGATCCAATGCTCCTCGAACGGCTGCAATTTGCACCAACACGTCTGGACAAGGACGACTTTCCTGTACCATCGTCTTCACTCCTCGAATGTGTCCTTCAATTCGAGACAGCCGATTGACGATGCGCCGCAGAGAGTCTTCATCATGAACATGGTGATGAGTTGATTGTCCCTCGCCATGACTATGCTCGATGTGGGTGTAATTCACATCCTGACTCAGGGAAGCTTCGTCTTTCCCAGACACGGAAAAGGTTTCGTTAATCAATGGCTCAGCTCCAAATTAGGGCGCGGGAACATTATTGAGTTTCTTCTTATCCCAATCCTAGTGTAGAGCAGTGAATCTCAGATCCCTCTTTTGAACGCACTGATCAGAAATTATTTTGCGCTGAAACAATAGACTCTCAATGTAGGGATGGAGGGAGAGAGATTTCCGTCCTTAGTAGCAGAAACTTCGCAATGACGCCGGCTTTGAATCTAGAAAAAAGGGCGGTACTCATAGTAATCCGTCTGTTTTATTCCACATTTTTGCCTTTTTGTCAAGGTGCAAATTCTACACCCAGGGTCTCTCAGTGAACGTGACTGAACTGTCAAAATATCTGTAAAGCTGCTGATAGCAACGAATAGACCATTACCAAAATTTTCATGAAACAGTCATCGAATCCAGAATAGAGGCTATGCGACCGAACAACTTTTCTCTCCTTTTAGGCAAAATTAGTACTTATTTACTCGCGATCGTTATAGGAGTTCTGCTGACGGTTAGCGTTTATCAGGTGTCGCCTTCGCAAGCAGAGCCAGCACCGATCGCCGAGTCAGAAACACCAACACTACTGGCACAAAGACAACCAATCCCCGCCGCCCCTAGCAATTTCGTCACAGCAGCCGTGGATCGGGTTGGACCTGCGGTAGTGCGAATTGACACCGAACGCACCATTACACGTCGCGTCGATCCGTTTTTTGACGACCCCACCTTTCGGCGCTTTTTCGGTGAGGATGTCTTCCCTCAGATGCCGATGGAAAGACGCCTGCGAGGTCAAGGCTCAGGATTTATTATTGATGGCAATGGGATTATTCTCACCAATGCCCATGTTGTTGATCGGGCAGACAAGGTGACTGTCATCCTCAAAGATGGACGCACCTTTCAAGGGAAGGTACAGGGTGCAGATGAGGTAACGGATTTAGCCGTCGTCAAAATTGAAGGTAGGGACTTGCCCGTTGCCACCTTAGGAAATTCCGATGGAGTGAAAGTGGGGGACTGGGCGATCGCCGTTGGTAACCCCTTGGGACTCGATAACACCGTCACCTTAGGCATTGTCAGCACTCTCCAACGCTCTAGTGCTCAAGTGGGTATTCCTGACAAGCGACTAGACTTTATTCAAACGGATGCAGCGATTAATCCTGGTAACTCTGGTGGCCCCTTATTGAACGACGCCGGAGAAGTGATTGGCATCAATACAGCCATTCGCCCCGATGCCATGGGCATTGGTTTTGCGATTCCTGTGAATACCGCCAAAGCGATATCAGCCAAACTGGCACAGGGAAAAATCGTTCAGCATCCCTATCTCGGCATTCGGATGGCAACGCTGACCCCCCAGCTAGCGTCTGAGAACAATCGCGACCCCAACTCGGCCTTCACGATACCGGAAGTCAACGGAGTCTTAGTGGTGCAAGTGTTACCCGAAACTCCAGCCGCCTCTTCGGGACTGCGTCGTGGAGATGTCGTTATCGCCATCAATGGACAATCTGTCACCAGTGCGGATCAGTTGCAACGGATTGTGGAAAATAGCAATGTGGGTCAAACGCTACAACTGAAGATACGGCGCGGTAACCAGACGGATACGATCGCCGTTCGTACAGGGGAGTTGCCAACCGCGACTCGATAGGAGATAGGATTTACGCATTGGCTTGCCTCCCCCTATCTACCTTGCTCTGGGGGAGTAGAATTGTCCTCCCCCTTTCACTGAGAGATGATATGCCTTTCCATTCCCCATTTTTTAGCGAAGTTCTTGTTAAAAAGTGAGCCAAATCACTCAAACTAGTAGTATTCCCTCACTCAGTTGGAGATTGGCAATCACCAACCATCGCAGTTAGGTTCACCCATTGAATGGAGTTTAATCACAGGCAGATTGGCAAATTAACCAGATACTGAAACACGTCTTCATTGACTGTTGCAAAAACTTAATAATGCAACCCAAGAAACAACGATGTGCATTGCAGGTTACCTATCAGACTTTTCCTTAGCAGAAATTTGTCACCTGATCGAGACAGGAAAGCAAACGGGCTTGCTGACACTTCGTGCCTGCCTCCCAACTCAAGCAAGCTCTGCTGCGGTGCATTATATTTGGGTCTATCAGGGTAACCTTGTCGCCGTCGCTCATCAGTTAGACCAACAAGGTTTAGTTTCGTTAATTACTCAACGTCAGTGGATTCATCAGCCGAGGTTGACCCAACTGATCCAGACCTGCCCGACTCATCAACCTTTAGGGTCTTATCTTAAACAACAAGGTGCTTTACAAGTCAAACAACTGAAATGGCTATTTCAGGTTCAAGTTTTGCCGTCGATCTGTACCTTCTTTCAACTCCAGGATGCTCAGTTTGAATTCAACTCTAAAGTAAAAATACCGACGCGAGAATTGACGGGGTTGAGTATCTCGGCGACAGAAGCGACATTGATCGGGTTGCGTGAAGCACAACGAGTTCTTAGGGCAAAATCGCCTCTACAGGGTAGGGCATCACGGCAAAACTCGGACGTTTTAGTCGCTCAATTACCCAATCCTAATCAAGCTTTAGTTAGTACAATTACTCATCACCCCCATCATCGGCTTAATGCGTTAGAGTGGCAGGTTTGGGAGTATACGAATGGGACGGTTTCTCTTAAGGCGATCGCCAGAGAGCTCAAACTCCCCATCAAACAAGTTCAGCAAATTGCGTTTCGATTAATGGCCATCGGTTTAATCAAAGCAGTGCCTTTGCTGGTTGACGCCCCATCACCCTCAGTGATTAATAGACTTCCGGCTGAGTTACGACAAGAAGCCGAACGGAGGAACGTCACACATTTATTTTTGGACAACTTTGGGGAATTTTTAGGCAATATTTAAATCATGCCTCAATTCTTAGATGATCGGCCTCGCTGACTCCAGCAGACCAAATGATCGAAAGATAAGCTGCAGCGCATCTAAATTGGATATAAAAATTTTTGAAAGGGGTGTAGGGTGTGGGGTGTAGGGTGTGGGGTGTGAAGGTATACAACCCACATTCCGCACCTTGAAGTG
>DATNQL010000971.1:0-7180 GCA_036704025.1 Stenomitos sp. | reverse complement strand
TATACGAACACCTTGGACTAGCCAATCTATCAGTGTTTTTTGAGTCCGCCAATCGAGCTTTATTGGCAAATCAACTGAAATCTATATCCGAAGCGCTAGAAGGCTTAAGGAAGCCCCCTTACAGGTAATCCTAGAGGGCTGAGTCGAGGTCGAAGGCGCGGTCAAGAGCAGGATTTTACAGAAGTCTGAGTATCTCTAATACTTGAATTGTCAGGTGCCTTGCCTGTGCTTGGACAGAAAATCAAGCATTACCTTCGCTACAGTATCCGCCGACTCTACCACAAAGGCATGACCACCCTGCTCAAGGATAACGAGTTCAGCATTGGGAATACCTTGAGCAAGTTGCTCTGAAAATTGAACCGGAGTAAGAATATCTTCCTTACCAACCATAACCAGTGTAGGACAATGAATGTCTGCAAGGCGATCGCTAGTATCACTGCTAAGAATAGCTCGACTTTGGTGATAGAGTCCATGAGGAGTTGGCGGAAACGGGTAAACTTCAATTAAGTTGATGAGTTGCTCTATTGTCCCTGGAATTGAATAAAATGCATCACTAAACAGCCAAGGCAACAAAACTTTCTGATAAAGTATTCCCTCTAATTTCTGTGCCAAGTCGCCAAACAGTTCAATCAGTGAATTGAACTTACCATCTCCCTTTGCCCAAGATGAGAGAAGTATCAAACTTTGGATTTTTTCTGGATATGCCAAAGTTAATTCTTGAGCAATTTGTCCACCCATGGAATGACCCGCCACATGAACTTGATAAATCTTCAAGTACTCCAACAAGGCAACAGCATCATCAGCCATTTGTTTGATGCTATAATCACTATCTGGCGCAGAAGATTGCCCAATTCCTCGGTTGTCAAAGCGAATCACCCGATACTGCTGAACAAGCGATCGCATCATTGCAGCCCAAGTTGAACTGTCACTGTCAAACCCTGCTATCAAAAGTAATGACTGGTTGGCACTGGAACCTTGAACGTTGTAGTACAAATCAATTCCATTGACTTGAATGACTGACACAGCTAACCCTCCTAAAATCTTGGCTAGACGAACGAACTACACAGACATAGAGTTCGCAGAGCATAGCACAAGAAATCTAGGAGGTTATAGAGATGGGTTTGTATTCTAAGTCGGAGGTGTAGCAAACGCTATCTGCTGTCCCTGAATCAATGGAAATTGACAAACTCACTTGAAGGTTTAAAGGATAGTCTCTGTTTCCGGCGCAACAATCTCGCCCTCAGTATTAATCAGATTGTCCTGCTCAGTAATCAGGTCAGTGAGTTCATTAAATGTAACACCCATATCACTGCAAGCTTGCTTCAGTTCTTGACTGAAAGTGTGAAGATCATCGTCATAGCCACATTGTTTGGCAGCCGTTTCAAGTCCTTGCTTAGCATTAGCTCTTGCACAATCAACTAATTCCAAACCTTTGAGGCGAGTAGAAGATGCCATAGCTCTAGATTCTTCCTGTGTTTGAGTTAACCCTAGATTAGTCGAAACGTTTGCTAGGGCTAATCTCTCAGTAGGTAGAACATCCTAACGGCGTCTCTGCCAATATTGGTAGATTGTATAAGCGAGAGTCACCACACCCGTCACGATCGCAGATTCATTCACTTCAAATTGAGGATGGTGCAGTGGGTAGTTGGGCTGATCCGGGAACCCCACACCCAGGCGGAACATGGTACCAGGGGCATGTTGTAAATAGATGGAAAAATCTTCAGCCCCCATCGAGGGTTCGGGTAAAATTTGCACCCGTTCGCTTCCCCAAGCTTCTTTGGCAGACTCTTCCAAAAGTTGAGTGAGGGCTAAATCATTTTGTACTGAAGGCACTCCCCGACGGTAATTAATCTCGTAGCGAGCACCATACATATTGCAGACATTCGCGACAATCTTTTCCACCCACTGCGGTAAATCGGCATGAGTTTCCGGATGGAGCGATCGCACCGTTCCCGCCAATCTTACTTGGTCGGCAATTACATTCGGTGCCCTTCCACCACTAATCTGCCCAATTGTCAAGACGATCGGTCGCAACGGATTTTGGGTGCGGCTAATCGCTTGCTGAAGTGTCGTAATTACCTGCGAAGCAATCCAAATCGCATCAATCGCTTCATGGGGACGGGCACCATGACCCGACTCTCCCATAATAAAAATTTCTAAATCATCCGCTGCCGCCGTCAACGCTCCATAACGAATCCCTAAGGAACCACCGGGAATTGTGGGGAACACATGTAAGCTAAAAATCGCACTCACATCATTCATCGCCCCATCTTGCACCATCCAATTGGCACCTTGGGCAATTTCCTCTGCGGGTTGGAACAAAAACCGGGTATTGCCGGGTAACATTTCTCCCAATTGAGACAGCACCATGGCTGTACCTAAGCCAACTGTCGTATGGACATCGTGACCACAAGCGTGCATAATCCCTGGCTTGCGGGACGCGAATTCAAGACAGGTGCGTTCGGTGATGGGTAGCGCATCCATATCTGTGCGGATTGCCACTAAACGGTCATCCGTACCACCCACCAGTTCGCCAATGACCCCAGTTTTACCGATCGCCTCTTGCACAACGATACCGCAGGACGACAACACGCCCGCCACATAAGCCGCTGTCTGCTGTTCTTGTCCACTCAGTTCGGGGTGGGAATGGAGATGACGCCGGATTTCAATCAGGCGCGGTGCTAGTTTTTCAGCTAAGTCTTTAATGTGAGAAAGCATGGAGTTGTTCTTCGTGGGACTGCATCCGGACTTACGCACCTAATCTCAATGTAGAGTATGTCGGCATGTACCCTACTCATCCTTGGAGTGTCAAGTGGTCAATTTGACGTAAGTCCTAATTTATAAAATCTTCTACAGTATTATCCAGATTTCTAGAATGATCATGCCTTGCGGGGATCAGCTCTCTCAGTTAGAGGGTAATCCTCTCTGAATAGCATCCACTCCTTCGGTAAAGTGGTTAAGGGTATTTTAATCATGTTCGCCAAACTCTATGAGCCAAGACAAACCAAACCGTATTGATCAACCTGAAGGCACCCAGAATCTATACCGCCGTCCTGCTCGGCCTACTCGCCCAGAACCCAAACCGATTCAAGTCCTCGACAGCGCAACGAACGAGGCAGGAGAGGCGTTTAATGCAGGAGACATGATTCAAGTCACTTCACCTTGGGGGAGTAAGGCGAAAGCGGAGATTAAGGATTTTTATCAAGATAGCGACGGCAAAGCTTGGGCGCATTATAGCCCCAGCGAATCCAAGGAAGGTTGGCAGTGGGAGGGTGGTTGCATCTTGGCCGCGCTACTCGTGAAAGCGGTTGAAGCGCCTTCAGATTAAAGGTTTATGCCCTTTCCTGAGTACATTTGCCTAAAAACCTAAAGAGATTGTAAAGAAAACGAGGAAAATGAACAAATTCCTGATAAAAATTAACTTAAGTTCAAATGGAGTCAGCTTAATAAAGACTCTAAACATCAATCATTCTGATTAATATCTATTGGGAAACAGCCCCTGTTTATAGGGGCTGGGTTTTTATTAAGGAGCATACCTAAAAATCCTGTGTCTTTAGATCGGGGGTGAAAGAGCTAGCAAACTTTAGTCTGCCTGGAAAGATGGTGCGAGAAATCGAGCCATTAGACTCCTGAGCAATTCAGACTTACTCATCCCTCGCCTAGCCGCTTCCTATCCGTTAATTGTCGTAATAGCTACTCTGTCAGTCTTAAGCTGTTACGCATTTAATTTGTATACCTTCACACCCCACACCCCTTTCAAAAATTTTTATATCTAATTAAGATGCGCCGCAGCTTATATATATCAACGGACGGACTAATCTTCACCCACTTTTGGGAGTTCAGCCGTCAAGGACAATGGGCTTTAACATAGGTAATAGCAAGGGGTGTAATCTGTTTTTCGACTTGAGTTATCACGAAGTGATCCAATGGAGTCCATACTCTAGGCTGCTCGAAGACACAGGGTTGCAAAATTCCCCATAAAAGGCCGTCCTGGCACAGGTGAGCATGAATTAATGCTCTGTGTCCAAAGCTTTTTCGCTCAAAATCTCGGTTAACGACCTCTGGATTAGCCGTCTCGACATCTTCCACAAAAATCGAGGGTTTGGTATGCAATGCGGCAGCAAACAGTGGATCTTCGTCGGGCAACGATTCTGGTTCTGCTTTCCAGTCTGAGTCAGTGACATCGGGATAGCGATCGCTGCGACGCCAACAATAATCAATTTTACCCAGTTTAGTGTGTGGATTACGTAGGTAAAGAAAGCATCGGTGGCACTGTAACACCTCACCTAACGCTGGCAACAAAATGGAAAAGACTGCATCTGGCTCACGGTCAGTTGTTAAAATTTGTTCTAAGATAGCGGGTAGACCTAAGTTATTCATGAGCTTGTTAATGCCTGGTTAACACTTAGAGTGGTGCGAGTATGATTCAATCGCTGACACAAAATCCTGTTGGTTTCATTCAAAATCTAAAAGGATTATAAAGATTTGAAACTAACGCCTGACAGGCTTGTTCTGTTATGTTATCCAAATAACAGAAGTGTGAATCAAGTGCGAATCACAATAGTTCTTTAGGCAGAGTTTAATCTGTATTAAAGATATTTATGTTTTTAATACAAAGCATCTACTTCCAATCAAACCATTGATTAATCTATTGCCGTTTTACTAATTTTAAGATAAGCAAAATCAATGACGAATAGTTAGCTCAAGTATTAATGAGTTAAACGCTCCCTGTACAGTCTCAGCTCTGGCACTGATCATACTCATCCGTAAGACGAGGAGTAACAGAAGAGTGTTTAACAGCAATTAACGTCTTGAATCAGGGTAAGGAACAAGGAAAATGGACTTTAAAGATTTAGAAATTTTTGCTGAACAAGATTTTGGTTTAACACTGGCTGAGATACCAGCAGACAGGACATTCCAGTATCAAGATGCGATCCCGGAAGAAGTACTCGATTTACTGGAAGAAGCTGTAGAAACTTACGATATTGTTGAACCAACACTTCCCCAGCGCCTACGGAAAATAGCCCGAAAAGAAATTGATTTTTTGATTTCGCTCTATCACGAAAAAATCAAGCATTACCCATCTTTACAGAACCCAAAGACACCTCAGAAGATTCTTCAGCTATTATCCTGTAACCCATCTTAAAAAATCGGTAATTTAGATGGCGTTTTCAGACTATAGAAAAGCCAAAATAACTGACCTATTAAAATCTCCTTGAGGCTTCGAGCCTGATATTGATGTTCCAGTTTCAACCCCCTGGATTTGGACAAAATGTAGTTGATACTTCTTTGGGTACGATGGTTTACTATACTGCCGTCGCACCTCTTTGGAAGTTAGATACCCCAGAAGAGAAGAAATTACCTCCACTCATTTTCTTGCATAATTTTGGTGGTGGAGCTTCCGCTTACGAGTGGTCTAAAGTTTATCCTGCTTTTGCCACGACGTATCGAGTCATTGCTCCTGATTTGATTGGTTGGGGGCAATCGGCTCACCCAATTCGGGATTATCAAGTGACTGACTATCTAACGACACTGGCGGAGTTTCTAACTCAGGTAAGTGACTCCCCTGTGACGGTTGTTGCCTCTTCTCTCACAGGTGCTTTGACTCTTCGCCTTGCCATTGAACATCCGGAATTATTCAAGGCACTGTTTCTAGTTTGTCCATCGGGATTTGCTGACTTTGGGCAAGATGCTGGGCGTAGATTGCCACTGAATCTCATTAGAATACCGCTGTTAAACAACCTGATTTATACATTAGGAGCGACAAATGAAGCGGCAGTGAGTAACTTTCTGGTGCAATTTCTGTTTGCCAAGCCAGAACGAGTATCACAGGAAATGGTAGAGGCTTATTTAGCCTCAGCTCAACAACCCAATGCTGAATATGCTGCACTGGCTTTTTTGAGGGGTGATCTTTATTTCGATTTGTCCCTTTATATCCCACAATTAACAGTGCCGACTGTCATATTTTGGGGAAAAGAAGCTCAGTTTACTCGCCCAGATTTGGGGCAGCGTTTGGCAGCTTTGAACCCAGAAATGATGCGAGGATTTGAAGTGATTCCAGAAACGGGGATATTGCCGCACCTGGAGCAGCCCGAGGTGATGATTGGATTGTTGCAAAAGTATTTAAAATAATCTTCACCGGATGGCTGTGGCACAGTATAGCGTTTCTCAAGTGAATGAGGTATAAAGTGGTGAAGGCTTGATGATTGAGAAATGAAAGCGTACTCTATTGATTTACGGCAAAAGATAATAGAGGCATACCACAGCCAGCCTATCTCACAACGACAACTGGCTCTGCAATTTGGTGTAGCCCTGAGTTTTTTACAGAAACTGCTCAAACAATATCGTCAAACAGGAGACATAGCACCTCAACCGCATGGGGGTGGAGGACAACTGAAACTCAACCCAGAACAGCTAGAAACATTGGCAGAGTTAATCGAAGCAAATAATGATGCTACGTTGGAAGAACTCTGTCAGATGCTTGAAGAAAAAATTGGAGCCAGAGTCAGCCGAGCCACGATGGGAAGAATGACTCAACGGCTGAACATGACTGTCAAAAAAAAACGTTTTGCCCCTCAGAAAAAGCAAGTGAAAGAGTGCAAAGGCTGAGAGTTGAGTTCTGGGAAAAAATCCGAGATGTGCGTGTAGAAGACCTAATATTTATCGATGAAGCTGGAGTGAACTTAGCAATGGTGAGGTTATACGCCAGGTCAATACGAGGGCAAAGAGCCAGAGGAGTAAGACCGCACCATCGGGGAAAGAACGTCTCAATGATTGGAGCAATATCAATTCAAGAAGTTGTGGCATCAGTGAATTTGCTAGGTGGAACAGATGGTATTACTTTTGAAGCATTTATTATCCAAAGGCTAGTCCCAAAGCTATGGAAAGGAGCTTGCGTATTGATGGATAACTACAGTATTCATAAAGGAGAAGAAGTAGAAAAAGCTATTCAAGAGGCGGGAGCTAGATTGATATATTTACCTCCCTATTCTCCAGATTTTTCACCGATTGAAAATTTTTGGTCAAAGGTTAAAGAAATCCTTCGCTCGCTCGGAGCAAGAACCTATCAATCGTTGGCACAGGCAATCTCAACTGCCTTCGAGCAAATTGACGAGCTAGATATGTACAACTGGTTTACTCACTGCTGCTATTGTTCCTCACCCACTTGAGAAACGCTATA
>DATNQL010000970.1:0-18496 GCA_036704025.1 Stenomitos sp. | reverse complement strand
GCTCTATAACTTTTTGTTCTAAAGTTCGGTTGGACTCGGCTAAGGCGTCTCTCGCCTGTTGTAAGTTGGCATTCGTGAGGGCAAGTTCTTGGGTAAATTGAATTCGCTCTAATTCCGCTTGTTTGCGTTGTGTGATGTCTTGAAAGGCAGATATGGCATAGACAATTTGACCCTTTTCATCAAAAACGGGGGTTGCAGACACTTCCAAGGGAATCATCTTATCTCCTTGGTGAATTGCCATATTATCGATGGTTGTACTTTCGCCGTTTAAGGCTCGCACAATTGGCTGCTGTTCGGTGGGGTACAACTGCTTCGTTCCCGCCAGATAGGCTTGATAAGTTTCGGGCAATTCAGCAGCTGTAGCTTCGGTTACGATTCCTTTGCCCAGTATCTGTTGTGCGGCTTGATTAGTATAGTAGGGTTTACCGCTGGCATCAGTCACAAACACGCCCACTGGCACAGCTTCTAGAAATTGAGTGAGTCTTCTCTCACTTTCACGCAATGCTACGTAGAGTTGGGCATTTTGCAGAGAAATGGCCGCTTGAGAGGATAGGAGTTTTAAGACTTCTAAGCGGTCAGGAGTAAACGCCCCAGTACTCAGATTATTTTCTAAATAAAGCAGACCAATGAGTTTGCTTTGATGGATAATGGGCGTACATAAGATGGACTTGGGTTGTTTTTTAATAATATAAGTATCTGTAGTAAATATTCCCTCACGGGTTGCATCCGCTAAAACTACATCTTCTCTAGTTCTTACCACATAATTAATTGCAGATAGAGGCAAATTCTGGCTGGCTTCAACCAGGGGGGATTGTCGCACTATCACATCATCTTGCTCTGCATCCCCCTTGGCTTCGATGAGGAGCTGACCTTCCTTTTCTAAGATGAGAAAACCCGTTTGAGCACCAGCATTCTCAATCAGGATTTTCATTAAGTTTGCCAGCAATTTTTCCAGTTCAATTTCGCTGGAAATACTTTGTGAGCCTTTGAGTACGCTGTTTAAATCTAAGACACCGGACGTAGTTTGACCCGATTCGGTGGTTGAAGGGGGTAAGCGAGTTTGAAGAGTATTTGTTGAGGTGTTGGCTAAGAACTGCGGGTATCGCGCTTCCAAGTCCTTTACCTTGGCTACAGCCCCCCAGCGCTGATAAGCATAGTGGGCATCGTGCAGGTAGTGGCGGGCAACATGGTTTTGGTTTCTGGCTAAATAAAATCGCCCTGCTAGTTCGTAGGCGAGGGCTTCTTCGTTGAGATATTCGTTTTCGTGGGCTAGGGAGATGGCTTTATCGTAATATTCCCTGGCATCCTTATCGTTGCCTAAGACGCGGGCACGTTCGGCTTCGACTAGATAAAATTTGTGCAGATAATTCATGGGGGCATGATGCGCCCATTTTTCCATCTTTTCTTGGTTGGCAGTGACTTTTTCAAGAATGCAATTTTGTTCTGTCTCTAGGGCATCAATAAAAAAGGCTAGCCAGATCAAAGAATCATAAAAATGATGTATAGGAATAAATGGTCCACTCGCACTGCTTAAATATTCTTCTATCTTGATAGCATCTACCAAAGCTTGCTGGATATTCTGAAATAAGTAATTAAGTGTAATTTTGATTAAGTACGCATTAAAAAGAGAGCCTTGATCGTTTGCTTCAAGATGAATTGGCAGCATTTTTGTCTCATCATAAAGTTCACCCTTTAAATGAAACGGTTTCTCAGTCTGACCACTCAAGTTTAGAATTAACTGCCAAAACATTTGGTGCCAATGAAGGACTCCCTCTTGTTTTAGTTCTGATATTGCCTCTCCATATTTGGTCATTTCTTTTTTAACTTCAGCCAGTTTTCTACCAATTAGATAGATGTGTAGACAGTAGGTATACCCTGTCATTGCAGCATATTGCCAATCTCCGGTTTCTAATCCTATTTGATATCCTTCCAGCAGACTTGATAGGGTATCTTTGATATGCTCTTTCCAAGGTCTTATATGGTTATTGGCTATTAGAGATACCTTAGCTAGAAATTGCTTGGCATTGAAGCGCTCTGATAAATACAAAGCTAATTGACCAAATTGATATCCAGTTTCAATGTCTGCCAAGGACGTGCAGAGCATAAGGCCATACGTAACATACCCAAAAGCTGACTCAGGAGCATTGCCATATTTGAGGGAGAGATTGACCAGCTTTAGTGCAACTAGCGGAAACAAGGAGGGGCTAGCCAAATAAGAAGGCATATAAATCAACACCAGAATACGCATGATGGCTAGCTTGAGTGGCTCCACCATTTTCGGCAATTCGATTAGCTCCAAGGCTTGTTTCCCCGCCAAAGCTGACTGAGTTTCCTGTAGGGCTAACATAAAGTCCGATTCGCTTGGTTGATCGGGAAAGACTACCTCCAATAGCTTCAGCACATCAAGCGCGATTTTGACAGCTTCCAGTGGTTTGTTCTCGGCATAATAGGCTTGGTGTTTGATTTCATAGACTGCCACTCGATCTAGCAAAGTCTGGGCTTGCTGTAAGACTATCTCCGTTAAGCGCTCCATTTCGTCAAAGTTAGCGACCAGGAAGGCTGCCTCGGCTGCCTCCACGTATACCCCCAGAGTCAGGTTATATTGGTTGTACCAGCTATCTTCCCTCAGTAGTCCGAAACCAACCTGTAGGTAGTTGAAAGCTGATTGATAAGCTGCTGAAGCTTTTGCTTTTCTTCCCGCCTCCAGATTTAACTGAGCTAATTCATCCCGCTGTGTTTGTTGGTCGATTAACGTCTGACCTAAGTTCAATTGGTTGACAATATCGAATAGGTTGTGTTCAAGTTCCCTTGGCGAGGTATTCTTTAGTAATAATTGACCGATTCGCAGGTGTACCGATTGTTTATCGGCTTCAGAAATCAGCGCATAAGCCGCTTGCTGAATTCGGTCATGGGCGAATTTGTATTCTGCTACCAACTGCGCTGATAGACCTTCCACATCGAGTTCCATCAATTTGTAGGCATCATTCAGGGGTAGGATTACTCCTTCTGCGATCGCCGCCCAAATATCTGTTGCTGTTTCTCTTTGCAATTTTTCATAAACGATTGCCAATTTATCCAAATCAAACTGGTTTCCAATACAAGCTGCTAACTTCAAAACAGCTTGTGTCTGTGGCGGTAATTTTTGTACCTTAGCCACCATCAATTCCACTACATTATCGGTTATTTTTTGGGCTTGTATTTCTCCTAAATCCCATTGCCAAGAACCTCGTTCATAATTAAAAATGACTAATGCTTCGGTATATAATAATTTCAAAAATTCACCGATGAAAAAGGGATTACCACCTGTCTTAGTCAGCACCAATTCAGCTAACGCTCTGGCGGTTGCTGGTTCGCAGTGGAAAATATCGTTAATTAACTGGGTGATGTGTGGTAAGTCTAAAGGCGACAAGCAAATATGATTAGCTCTTACTTTTGCCTTCTCGATTTCATCTAGCGTCAACATTAAGGGATGAACTGCACTAACTTCGTTATCCCGATAAGCTCCGATCAAAAATAGATATTTACTATCTGCTGCCGTCGTTAACAGAGCGATTAATTTCAATGAAACTCCATCTGCCCATTGCAAATCGTCTAAGAAAATCACCAGTGGATGTTCTTTGCGGGTAAATACTTTAATGAAGTTTTGAAAGACTAGGTTAAATCGGTTTTTTGCTTCTGTTGCTGGTAGTTCAGGTACAGCAGGTTGCGAACCAATAATCAGTTCCAATTCAGGAATCACTTCAATCATTACCTGTCCATTGGAACCCAAAGCCGCCAGAATTTTTTCTCGCCAAGTGGCAATATCTGCCTGACTTTCCATTAATAGTTGTAGCACTAATGAGCGAAATGCATGGATGAGAGAGGCGTAGGGAATATTGCGTTGAAACTGGTCAAATTTACCAGAGATAAAGTAACCGCGCTGGCGAGTAATAGGCTTATAGACTTCCTGCACTAAAGCTGACTTGCCAATGCCAGAATACCCAGACACCAGCATCATTTCACTGGTTCCCTGACTCACACGCTCAAAAGCAGCTAACAATGTGTCTATTTCCTGTTCTCGCCCATACAGCCTTTGCGAAATTTGGAACTTGTCAGAAACATCCTGCTGACCGAGTGGGAAGAGATCAATGTGTCTTTTAGCCTGCCACTGTCGCAAGCATTTTTCTAAATCTGCTTTCAGCCCATACGCTGATTGGTAACGGTCTTCAGCATTTTTAGACATCAACTTCAGCACTATCTCTGATACAAATGGCGGAATATTTGCCTTATGTTCGTGCGGTAACGTTGGTTGTTTAGCAATATGACAATGCACTAACTCTAGTGCATCTTGTATAGGAAAGGGTAATTGGCCCGTCAGTAACTCGTAGAACGTCACTCCTAGTGAGTAAAAATCTGTCCGATAATCGATAGCCCTGTTCATTCGTCCAGTTTGTTCGGGCGAGATATAGGCTAGCGTCCCCTCCAACAAATTCGGATTGCGAAAAGTTGAGTTTTCGCGTGAAAGTGCTGTAGAGATCCCAAAGTCAATTAGTTTGACTTGCCTGGTTGTTGGATTAAAGACGATGTTTGATAAATTGATATCTTTGTGGATAATATACCGTTTATGAATCTGACCTAAAATATCGGTAACTTCAATAGCTAGAATCAGAAAGTCGATCAAAGCCAACTTTCCAGCCAACTTCAACCGATCGAGAGACTGACCCCCGAAATCTTCTAGTATCATCAACCAGCGGTTATGGTCACGCTCCAGGTTGTAGACATCCACTACGCCTATTAAGTTAAAGCTACGGGTGACTTCATACTCCCGCTGGAACCGAGCAATTTCTTCGGGTGAGGGATAGGCTTGTCTCAGCATCTTGAGGATGACGGGTTGATTATCTTCTCGACACCCCCGGTAAACCAGAGAGTAGGCACTCTTATGCAATTCTTCAGTGATTTGGTAGCCTGAAATTTTAATCATTTCGGCTATTTCTCTATTTATTTCAATCAGAGAAGTCCTACAGTCTTACGTTCATGTTAATTCCCCTGGAGGCTCTGAATCGGGTGGAGGTGGTGGATCGGGAAAGGGATCTGGATCGGGCAAAGGGTCTGGATTAGGTTCAGTTACAGCGTAAGACATTTCAGGGAATTCATCTGCAAAGGGCGCAGCAATTCGAGTTCTATCTCTACTTTTAAGAGCTGTCTTATCTGCTTCAGATAACCTAACTGCATCCATCACTAAATCGGGAGCTTTTATAAAGGCTTCCTGTTTTTGAGGATTGATTGCCAACTCGGTCAAAAAATGTAACAAATTACTCAAGTTCTACCTCCTGGTTATAAGTCTCTTGCAATCTAATCAATTGAATTTGATTCAAGCTCTTGTAGTCTAAGAGATTAAAGCTTGAAAACCTTCATCACGATCTAAACCAAGCCAGCTTAGGTCGTTTACTGCCAAGGAGCGCCTTATACCATTAAATGGTATGCTGATTTGATCATCATCCGAAGATATGCTGGCAGTTTGAATATATTCCCTTGCTCGATCATGACTGCCTTGAAGATAAGCTAGAGCACTTAGCATATAAAGCGAAGCTTGATCAGTGTACTGCTTTAATACAGTCGTCGCTCTATCAATTTCTATTTGAGCTTCGTTCAGTCCTTGGTTGCGAACTGTCGCCAAGGCAATACCGTACAAAGCAAGAGGATTGTTAGGATCTTCTTGCAATTGCTTATTGTATTGCTCGATTGCCTCATCAAATTTTCCAGCAAGCTCACTCAGTAGCGCCATATCATAGTTGTGATTATCCGGAAGAACTCTCCCATCTAATCGTTCAGCTAGCTCCCAATATTTCCTGGCATTTTCAAAATCACTCAATTTATGGCAAACCATACCCAGGTAGGCGAAAGCCCAAGCGTAGGAGTTGTCGGTCAGACGAATGGCCTCATTCAAATAATTTTTCGCACTATCGTACTGTGCGAGCCAGTAGTAAGTAACACCTAAGTGGGCATACGCCCAGGCGTATTCGTTGTATAAACTTATAGCTTTATTAAAGTTGTCTATAGCCTTTTTTGCCAATTGATCTTCTGAGTTTCTACTACTCTTTTTTAACTGAAGGTAGTAAGTTTCCCCTAGCTGGGCATAACCCCAAGGATTATCTAGTGCTTTACTAATAACGGTTTTAAAAGCTTCTTCCGCAAGTTCTAAGTTGCCAATCTGACGGTAGGCTATACCCCGATGAGCAGTAGCCCAGATATAGCTGTTATCTTTTTCGAGCGCTTTATTGAAACAA
This sequence comes from Stenomitos sp., assembly GCA_036704025.1. GTDB lineage: Bacteria > Cyanobacteriota > Cyanobacteriia > Cyanobacteriales > Coleofasciculaceae > Allocoleopsis. The sequence continues at coordinate 12,230 of DATNQL010000970.1, read as the reverse complement.
TCTAGAGCTGCCATCAAGTTGGCGTTTGAATTTTCTACATTGCCCGCAAGTAAACGAAACGTTTCTCCTCTGTGGGCATCAAACCAAGGATGAGTGGAAGAGTTTTGTTCGATGTTGCTAGTCATTTGGTAACGCCTCTTGAAATTTTTTTCCCTTAATAACTAAATGTAAATTTCACCTTGGTAAACTTGCTTTGAGTATTTGCATCCACTTTTGTGAAGCAATTAACTGTTCATGCCTTTGTAGTCTCTTTGATTAAAGCTTGAAAGCGTAGGTTAGAGTAAAGATCAAGCCAAACTCGATCGTGATTTGCTGTATCGGCGCGGTAGTTATCGAGTAAGATAGCTTCTTGTAAATAATTTAAAGCTCGATCTACTTCACCTTCGAGAGCAGCAAAACCACCCAGACCATATAGGACAATACTACGCGCTTTTGTATTAGCAGCCGATAGTAATGCAGCACAAGCTTCTTCAATTTGTGGCTGAGTCTCGGCTAGCCCTTTCCAGCGAGTCTTGGTGCTAACAAGACCATACAAGGCAAAGTAATCATCTGGTTTTTCCTTCAATCCTTGCTCGTAGTATTCAATCGCCTCAGCATATCGCTCTAGAAAGCTGAGGAGCAACCCACGCTCACGCTTCCAGTCTTTTATGATGGTTTCGTCAAGCGCGATCGCTTTATCAAAATCTTCCAACCCTTTCTCATAGCACTTCATCTGTTCGTAAGTTCGGCTTCGGTGCGCGAGTGCCCAAGCATAGTCAGGGTTCTGTTCGATGACTCGATTGAGATCGCTTATGGCTTCTTCATAATGTCTCATGTACTCGTAGGTTACGCCTCGGTGTGCGAGCGCCCAAGTGTAATCGGGGGTCAGTTCAATGGCGCGGTTGAAATCTGCCAGAGCTTCCTCGTAGCGTTTTATCAGATAGTAAGTTTCCCCTCGGTGAGCGATCGCCCAAGAATAGGTAGGATTTAACTCAATAGCTCGGTCGAAATCAGCTAGGGCGGCTTCAAAATGTCCCGTCAGCCGATAAGTCTCACCCCGATGTGCGATCGCCTTAGCGTCGTCAGGACTCTGTTCTATAACTTGGTTGAGTTCTGTCAAAATTTCCTGATAGCACTCCATCAGACAGCTTTTTCGCCTATAGTTTCAGAACTTATGCGTTTATTAAGACGAGGAGAATGTACCACACTATTTTCTTCCTGAAGAGACATATTTTATAAAACTAAACTTTTTTCTCCAGAACGGAAAAATGTCTTTTGTGCTATTTGTAGCCATTTACAAGCGATTGATTTCTGTCAATACCTCCAAATATAGAAATAAGTTGGCGTAAGAATGATAATTACATACATAGAGGAGGCAGAGGGGTGAGCAACGCTCGCTTGATACGTTCTTTGAAGAAGACATCTTAAACTTACTAACAGTAAACACCTTTTTCGGTCGCTCACCAAAAAGGTAGAGCAACTGACCCAATTAAGTATTGTGCTTCTCCAGAAAATCAAGATTTAGAGGCTGTCTCTAGTCACGAAACGGACTATTTGTACAGTACGTATTTCTTAAGTTTCTCTCTTCAAAAGACATACCCAAGCGCACCATCATTTCTCTATCTACAGGTGCTGAAGCTTTAGGCGGAACATACAGCGTTGAAACCAATGTCACTTTGGTCTCTGGCAGTTTGAACAGAGGTATCCGTTGAATTACAGGCTCACAAACTGGATAATAAACCGCAGCCTCGTAAACAATCACTTCGTAGTCAGAACTATAGTGTGTTGCTAAAACCTCAGCTAACACTCTTAGACCACGCAAGTGTTTCTCTTCTTTGTAAAACCCTAGATTACCGATAATAGCAATCTGCCACAAAATTAAAGCGCTAGCGGGGTCAAATTTGCGCCGCCGGATGAGAAAATCCGTTGCTTCAAAACTCTGACATCCATTTTTGCCTGGGTCTAGACCGAGGTCAGCAAATAAGCAATCTTCCGCCGAAATCCCTGGTAACATTTGTGCCCTGAACCCTTCACAACGTGCCTGCCTTATCGCCTCATGAGCTGGGTCAGCGAAGACGCCCGGATGACCGTAAAAAATAGCACACACATTTAACCCCTGACGAACTTCAGCCAAAATCCGCTCGACCATCTCCCGGTACGTTTCTCTGCGTCGTTGATTGTCGGTATTGTAAGGCAGAGATTCTGCTGTTGCATTAAGTGTCTGTAGCCATTTGGCAGTAACTGGGTCAGCCACAGCAAACAAAACCTTGTCAGCTTGCTCAATCCACGCCTTCGCCGCTAAGGTGAGATGACCAACCAATTGAATCCCCGTGCCAACAACTGTTAACGAACCTGCCTTCAAATTCAACCTCCTCCCCTAGAAAGCGGTAGTTCAGTCATGGGTAGTCTTTATCCCAACAATCCAATAAGCAGATAATTTGGGTTCATATCTCTATTAAGAATTCTGAAAGTATCGTTGATACAGCTGACAACTAGGCGTTGCTTTATTATCATCTAACTTAATCAGACCCATACTGCTTAGCTTGTAAGCCACAATGCGTTCTAATGGCACAGATTCAGTGGCACTCATGACTGTATGAAGAGCGATCGCTAATTCTGGTTGTTCTTTCAAGGCTGCCCAATGACGCTGCAAGTGATGGGAGAAAACTCCAGTAGAGGTAGGAGCAGTTTGCAAGAGTTGTGCGAGGGTTATTCCCCCACGACTGAGACAGTGAAGTGCAATTTGCACCAGTGCAGGATGTCCTCCAAGCATGTCCATCAACTGCTTAGCTTCCTCGCCCTCTGTCCAATTCAGTCCATAGCATTGCGCTAACTGCTGCACCTGCTCCAGACTGAATTTGGTTAGCCCAATGGGTAGCCCCACATTAAACGGAGACTGGCTCAGTTGAAGAGGAACGTAAATTTCAGTTGAGTGAACTACAATCAGGCGAAGCTTTTGCCAGATGGGTAGTCTTTTAGCTTCTTCATACCAGGAGCGCAGCAAAGGTAAAAAATCCTTCGCCACTTGAGGATGCTCAAAAATCTGATTTACCTCGTCCAACGCCAAAACCAAAGGAGAATCAATCAGCTCTAGCAGATAGTTTCGGAAGTATAGACTACAGCTGACTTTGCTGCCAATATCTTCGTCCCAATAGTCGTCTAATCTCGGTTCGAGCTGAAGCTGACTGGTGACGTTGGCACATAACCAGCGCAGAAAACGATTCGGGTCACTCAATATTGCCTGGTCGGTTTGTTCCAGATTCAGCGTCACGGTACGGTAGCCCTGACGGTTCGCATAGTCCAGAGTCCTCAGCAGCAGTGAAGTTTTACCCATTTCTTTAGGAGCTTTAATACGCACCAAAGCTCCTGGCTTCCTAATTTCTGCATAAACTTGCTCCTCAATGGAAGAGCGTTCCAGGTAAATAAGGGAATCAAGCGGAACTGAGCCACTGGGGTAGCGAGGTGAGAACTCTTGGTTGAACTCGGAGGAAAATTCTATGAGATGTTGCCTCTGGCTCGTCATCACTGGCGCTGTTGGCGCGGCAGCGTAAGACTCCAGCAGCATACGACAGTTTTTCTTAGTAACGCGCTGACCAATGAGGGCAGAGAGTCGTTGACACAACTCTGGGGCAACGACATTCGTCAAGTATCCAGCACTATACCCACCCTCTTCAGCAATTTCGTTATAGGTCTGATACTGCCAGATACCCCGAAGAATCAGAACTTCTGTGGAATTGAAGGGGCGATTTTGGTTTTCCAGCAGCTTGCGGTTCACAATCTCAACGAGAGCATCAAGGTTCATAGCGGCTCAAAGCTCATCTTGTACCTGTAAATTGACCTGTTCATAACCAAAATACCGTTTTTTAACCAGATTGACTGTGTTATCAATGCATTAGTCCTAATAGATATAGCCCAATGCTCGGTATGAGGAGGCGTTAAGCAGCTTCAAAATCAGCTTCAGTAGGCAGTTGTGGTTTGTCTGATTCAGTTTCTAGGAGTTGCACTACTTCACCCACTGCTGCTGGGCGAAGCGCAGGATTGTCATGTTCTGGGTCATAGAAGTCCTGAAAGCAGTAAGGCTTCCCACATATCAATCTGCTGCTGTAGCGATGGATGTGATCGTAAAAAAGATGAGAGAAGGCGATCGCTCATTCACAGTCAATCCCTCTCAACTCAAGAATCGACTGTGCCCTCCATCGGACAGTCAGTAGTCGTTAACCCTACACCAAGGGTAAGCACTACAAGCTGCGTATAAATCTAGACAACTCAAGACCTTCTTCGGCTGCTGCACATGGAAGACCAATTTTCAAGAGTACAGTGGTACGTCTAGTCCAGTCACTCTCACAGTAGGGTGGCTTTGTTATTTAATTCGCCTCCTCTTCGTACCAAAGAGTCATCCATGAGCAATATTGAGAAGGGAATCGCGTCTCTGCTTACTAACGGCGAGTGTGATTTGGACACCCTCAACTGGGCATCTTTAAGGTATCAGCACACAGCAGCCGTTCAGGCTTCCCTGCTGGAGAAACGCTCTCCCGCTACGGTCAAAAAGATGATGTGTGCCTTAAAGCGCGTATTGAGGGAGGCTCGGAAGTTGGAATTGATGGATGCCCAAAGTTACGCGGCTGCTGTAGAGCTGCCTCCAATTAAGTCTAGTAAAAAGCTTAGGGGGAGGGCATTAAGCCAAAACGAAATTATCGCTTTGATGGAGGTTTGCACTCTAGACCCCACACCACAGGGGACTAGAGACGGGGTGCGGTCAAAAACAGTTGGTGGTGTAGTGAAAAATTTTTTTCTTCTCCCCGCGTCCCCGCTTCTCCTCGTCCCCGCGTCAGTCTCAACCAACTACTTATGACCACACCCCTAGAGACGCGGCACTGATTGCTATCCTACGCGGTGCTGGCCTCAGGCGGGCTGAAGTGGTGAAGCTGGAGTTAAAGGACTTTAACGCTGGCACTAGTGCCTTGGAGACTAAAAAGTACAGCAATGAAAGATGATGGAACGTATCAAAATCTATATCTACAACGGCGAGAGATATTAGGTTAAAACAACAACTTCGGTACTGGATCATCGTCAATAGCACATATTCCAGGATACTGCTGCTGTAGGTACGAGTGCTTTGAAAGCAAAGTTTCCAGTTGGTTGGTAGTCAGACACAGGAGCTCCACACCACTGACAACACAAAATCGTGCCCCACACTCTAAGGGAAATAATCTCCGACCGATTTCCGAGCTACGAGCTAACTCCAGTCTTTGTACAAAAGACATTGCCTTCACGTCCTGTCGCATTGCCTTGTATTCAGGCATAGGGATTGCAGTCCATGCACCAAAGCGTTTCTCTAGCATGACTTCATACATACTGGGGTTATGCATGATGCGTGTTTCAAACAATGGGATTAACTGGATTTCAATACCGTTGCACCGTGTCCGCCAATGAGCACCATCTCTACGCCGAACAACTTCTGTCCATCTGAATAAACTGTTAGGCTTTCTATTAACCGCTTGCAGACTTTTGCGAAGAGTTGTTGTTGCCAGCCGCAACTCTCTGTAATCAGCTAAATAACCCAAAACCAATGTTTTTAGCCGTTGGTTATCGGCTGAAATGACTCCCAACCCAAGCACCCGCTCGTTTAACTTATTCAACGACAGCGTTAGCATCTGAAAGCTTGGTACAATCTGCTGTTCTGGTACTTTTGTTTGGTTTAAGATTGGACAATAATGCTCGATATACTGGCGTTCTAACTCGTTAAGCTGACTCTGAATACAGTTAAACCAGAACAGCTTTACTTCACTCCGTCGATTAACGGCTTCAAGTTGCGACAAACGATGATGATTTTGCCAACGATTTCTCAGATTTGTTGCCTGACCAACATAGAGAACTTGCTCACGAGCAATCGCAAAGTAAATTGCACAACACTCTGGCAACCTTTGTCTATCTGCCAGTCTTAGGTATGGGAACGTACTGAATTCCTGCAACACAACTTCGGCTCATCTACTACTCGGTTCAGTCTGCATCTTGAACCTAGACGTTCAATGAGACTGCCCTATCCTATAGTTCCCGTGCTTGGGGCAGAAGTATCAGCTAGCCGAACAATTTCCTTATATTAATTAATCTTGGGAGCTGCACCTGTTTCAGCCAGCCCAAAAACCAGATGGTTAGCTGGCAACACCCCAATCCCTTAAGCGCTGGAAGAAAACCTCAAGCTGGTAGCCCAGTAGGTCACTGTCTGAGGGAAATGCAAAGGGTTGATACCACATCCAACTCAGCATCGGGTTGTCAAGAGTGACCAACTGCGTACTCGCCTCTAGTAACAAGCAAGGCGTACAGTAAGAGCGTTTTCCTAGATCGGAGGCATTTACTTTCACTACATCAACGGGCGTAGCCATAACGCTGTAATGGTCTTGTAGTTTGGTGACGACGACTTGTAAAGCCTCTTGGGAGGGTGTGTTAGACACACAAACGTGTGGGAGCTGCCAACCTCGCGAGTGCCAGGTTCTAATCAGCAAAAAATGACGCTGGTAGCGTACAAGGCAGTCCACCCAAATCACACGACTACTGTTCCATAGGCACAACACAGAATATCTGGATGGACTGTAGTTACCCTAATTTGAGAATGTGTGGCGAAAACATGGGATTTTCCTATTGACATCCTCATGATTTTCTGTGTCCTAACGACCGAGACACAGACGATGCAAAAGCCTCTCTGGGATGTCTTCGTAGTAAACTTAAATGCACATCAGCTTACTACCTAAAAAATCCATTCTGGGGAGCTTCAGGAAGGCTTGTTTAATTGCCTTTGATTAATACGATAATAAAAAGCTTCAGGAAAGCATTTGCCTTTTGTGCGAAATTACTTTCAAAAATGTAGTGTTAATCGCCTATTGGGAGTTCTATTCCTGGGCAGCCTGACTATTTGCTTGTGGCTGGGTCATATTCCTTCAACAGCTTTGCAGGTAGAATTGGGGAACGTGGCAGTGGCTCAGTCCTCTAATCCTAGTCAATTGGTACAGCGAGGTGTCGAGTTGTACCAGGCAGGAGATATTAGTGGTGCGATCGCCCAATGGGAAACTGCCCTAAGTGCCTATCAAAAAAACCACAATCGCCCTGAAGAAGCAATTGTCCTGGAAAACCTGGCGAGGGCATATCAGCAAATCGGTCAAATTGATCAGGCAATTCACTATTGGAATCAAATCATCGCTGCCTATCGCGAGATGGGGAACCGCCAACAGGTAGGGAGGATGCTCGCCGAACAGGCTCAAGCTTACAGCAGTTCCGGGCAACATCGACGAGCGATCGCCATTTTATGTAATCCTTCTGGCAGCGATAATACCTGTACAAAAGACAGTGCTTTGCAGATTGCCCGTGAAACCAAAGACCGCACTTTAGAAGCCGCCGCTTTGGGAAGCCTGGGCAATGCTTACCGTTTCAGGGGTGATTATACCCAAGCGATTGAGTACCTAGAGGCGAGTTTGAAGATTGCTCAGGAGATTGACAATTTAGTCTATCGTGCTTCTGCCCTGAACGGTTTGGGCAATACTTACACCAGTCTGGCGTTAGTGAATTATCGTCGTGCTGACTTGGCTGAGTCTAGAGGTGACAGCGATGAGGCTGACAAATTCAGCCAACAAGCGGTCAGTAATGATACCAAAGCACTGCAATACTTTCTTGAAAGTATCGAAACTGCCAGTGACGTTCCGGGTAAGATGCGGGGACACCTCAATTCCATTCCAGCCTATTATCGAACCAACGCTGCCGCATCCGCTACCGAAGCTCTGAAACAGGCACTTTCGCTGCTGGAGCAATTACCTGATTCTCGCGATAAAGTTTATGCAGCGATCGACTTAGCTCATCTGCTGCAACCCGTCACCCTGGTTGAAGAAACGTCTGCTAATAGGCAATGCCTCAAGCCAGAACTACAATCCCTTGCACAGCAGCTACTTCAACAAGCCGTTTTAATTGCCCAACGCCTGAAAGACCGTCGTTCTGAGTCGTTTGCTCTCGGTGAACTCGGTCATGCCTATGAGTGTCGCCAAGACTTTAGCCGTGCTTTAGACTTAACCCAACAAGCGCGGTGGACGGCTGACCAAGACTTGCAGGCTCAAGATAGCCTGTATTTGTGGGAGTGGCAGGTGGGACGCATCTTCAAGGCACAGGGGAAAAATGCCGAGGCGCTCAAGGCTTACGAACAAGCGGTAGCGACGCTAGAGACGATTCGCAGCGATATTCTCACAGCAAATCGAGATTTACAGCTTGATTTTCGAGATGCGATTAATCCTATTTATCGAGAGTTAGCTCAGTTAAGGTTGGAGCAAGCTGCGCTACCGTCCATCGAACCCGATACACGCACCAAGTCGCTCACTGCTGCACTGAACACCATTGACTCGCTTAAATTGGCAGAACTGCAAAACTATTTTGGCAATGATTGTGTCCTAGCGGCGTTCAAGCAGCAGAGGGTCGAGTTGGCAGGGAATAATACCGCCACAGCCGTTTTTAGTTCCATTATTCTCAAAGACCGCACTGCTATTCTGGTTAGTCTCCCGAACGGCGAAACCAAGTCGGCGTGGATAGACGTTGATAGCAAAACGCTCACCCAAAAAATCAACGAATTTCGTCGGGGATTAGAGCGGTTTAGTGATTTCGTTTACGACCCCACCGAGGCGCAGACGTTGTATAACTGGATTATTCGTCCTTTCGTCTCTGATTTAGAAAAAGCGCAAATAAAAACGCTGGTTTTTATCCAAGATGGCATCTTACGCAGCATTCCGATGGCTGCCCTTCATGACGGGGAGACGTTTTTGGTTCAGAAGTATGCTATTGCCACGACTCCCAGTTTGACCTTGACCGACCCAAAATCACTCAACCGGGAAAAGCTTCGAGCATTAGCTGTGGGGTTAACTAAAGAAGCGATCGTCAATGGTCAAACATTTCCGGCTCTGACCAATGTTAGCTCAGAAATTAGTGCAGTTGTGACGAAAATTTCGGGGAGTAAGCAACTCTTGGACGAAGATTTTACACGCGATCGCATCCAACAAGAACTCAGCCAAACCGTTTACCCCATTATTCACATTGCCACTCACGGGGAGTTCAGCAGCCAACCCGAAGATACGTTCCTCGTTACCGGAAACAATGGTAAGCTCACTATTACCGATCTAGATACCGCTATTCGTCGCCTTAAGCGTGAGACCGACTCGGTAGAATTGCTAGTGCTCACGGCTTGCCAAACCGCAGTGGGTGATGACCGTGCAGCACTGGGTTTGGCGGGTGTTGCTGTGCAGGCTGGGGTCAGAAGTGCTCTAGCTTCCCTGTGGTTTATCCAAGATGCACCGACAGTAACGTTAGTCGCTAAGTTTTATGCCAGCTTGAACAACTCAGAAGTCAGCAAAGCGGAAGCGTTGCGTGCAGCACAGCTAGAACTGATTGAGGCTGGAGGGCAATACGCTCACCCGGCCTATTGGGCACCGTTTATCCTGATTGGTAACTGGCTATAGAGGTTGAAGGTTGGTAGGTTGAAAGTTGAAGATTGCCCTTTAGGGGTGCTTCCGTGTAATAAAGGCATCGTCCTGAATAGTTGTAATCGTTGAGTGCTCACGGATAATGTCAGAGAGCCGAAGCGTTTGCAACTTTGGCTGTAGGGCAACGATATCGGGATTGGGATTGTTCGGGTTCAGGTAAAAAAATCGGTCTCCATCCCGCGATCGCCTGAACTGATCAGCGATAATCCTACTAAAGAGTTCGCCTACCATACCTCCCTTGACGTGCTTTTCACACATTCCACCCACTATCAAATCGACAGCATTGACATTGTCGCTGCCATCTGGATTCAGACCGTAGGCGTTTCGCAGTCGCTGCACCGTTTTTTGATCGGAAGTAATTTGATTGAAGCTCTTGTATCGCGGCAAGCCGAACGCGGCACGGACATCATTGTAACCGGATAAGCCGTGGTCGCGTCCCCTTTCGATATCGATCGCAGGTAAGTCGAACCCAATGCCACCGGGCAATTTGACGGTTCGCAAGTCCTCAACGACCATTGAGTCAACCTCTTGTTCTTTCTGGGAAGCTAGACCCAGCAGGATTGAATCAATACCGTCATTGAGCAGCAACTGCGGATTGGAGGTACCCTTTAGGAGCGAGATAGTACTGGCAGAAGAACCGTCATTGTTAATGCGGATGAACTCCGGTGCCACCTGGGTGTGACCGATGCGAAAAGCCGCCTCAGCGAACTCGCTGCTGACAGTGGCGTTAACGTTAGGTTTGTAGCCCTCGTACTTGCCCAGAGCGTGTTTGCCCAAAAGCAAGGGCAGGTATTCATTGTAAGTAATCGCCTGAATCTCGGCAGCGACAACCGCCCGTGCTGTCTGATAGATATATTCATCACGGCTCAATCCCAGAGCAGCAGCGCGAGCGTTAGTGTCAGGGGTAGCGCCAAATTGCTGAGCCAGACGGTTGTGTTCGCGCACGAACAGAGTGTGTAATGCGCTCAGGGCAATATTTTCGTTGGAACGAGGGTCGCCTGCAATGAACAGAGAACCGGGTGGTAACTGAAATGGGTTAGCATTACGCCTGGGATTAACCGGGTCATTGAAGGGTAGAAATTCGCCCCGACTGGTTATCTGGCTCCTCAGTTTCCCCGTACCATCGTTAGTGCGTAAAAACTTCGCCATATCGGCATCCGTCCCATAAATCTGCGAAGCATCAATATAGGAATTGATATCGTTAAATTGCTGGCGCGGATTACCAGAACCAGTGCCAGTACCCGGAAATGGGTCGCTCCTAGCAAAGAAGATTAACGGGTATAGTGGATCGTTGGGATTAAGGACGGGGATGGGAGATAGAGGACTGGTGGGCAGGTGAGGCTCAGTCAGGGCTAAGTCGTGGTCGATGAACTGTCCCCACACCCAAATCCAGGCGCTGGCGTTTCGGGAATTAGGGATTGATTTCCCATATTGGTTAATCACTGCATTGCTGATATCACGGGGATTGGGGAGAGGCTTACCGTTTGTATCCCTAGCTCTAGGTGCAGAGAAGCCGTCGTCGTAAGCCGGAGGGAGGAACCGCAGCAGTTGGGTGTTTATTTGCCCCCATGTGGGGTTATTTTTATTGTTACCTGAACCGTCAAAGGAGCGGAATCGGAGTTCTGCTGTGGCAGTCTGAAAAGGCGGAGTTTTTTGTGTCGCTCCACTTCCCCTTGCCAGTAATGTTACCAAGAACAACGCTGTGGATGCACTGGTCAATGCAAACACCCTTGTTAGTTTCATGGGTTGTGTTCCTAATTTGTGTTTCTCTTTAGTTGCTCTAAGATGGGCATTACCCTCTGTACTCAATAACTTGTGATAATTATTTGTAGGATGGGTAGAACGCTCTTCGTTACCCCTCACATCAAAGCATTGGTGTTGTGGGGTTTCGTCTCTCAACCCACGCTTTATCTTCTGTTGAATTACACAATCTACTTAGCTGTGGACTTAGACAAGTAGAGGTATATAGCACCCTATTATTGAACTGTCACTGTATAGGTAAACTCATAGGAATACGGCACTCCTCCTGTAAGAGCAGTAACAGCCTTACCGTCATAGATACCTCGACAAGTAATAGTATGTTCCCCTGGAGATAAGGGGGTTAAGAAAACACCAACTTGAATAAAATAGTAACCAGTTTGATTGGCATACACGGGGCCTGCAACATAACTGTAAGGGATGGGGGTTGTCCTACCATCAACCGTGATTTCAAATTTTCCTCCCAACTGCTCCTGACTAACGACATAAGCCTTTGCTTGGTTGGGATCGGAAGGAAAATTGCCTATGATAGGGGGGACAGTATTGATATTTGCAATTGGTACAAATAAGTACGTATCACGAGGTACAGTAAAACTGTTTGTCGTATCGGTATTTGGGTTTTTGAGATAAAGGATTTGAAACGGCGTTTGAGGTAAATAACTTGGGTCGTTTATGTTTGTAATTGCGCTGTTTGTGCTGAAATTAGCAAGAGCCTGAGCCATATCGGCTAGTGAATACCCCGCTATCGTAGTGGGTGACGGCACGACCCTACCACCACTGGCTATTTTTCTTTGAAGCCCTTGCCCTGGAAGGTTTGCTAACTTTGTTGGAATAATCTCATTGCTTGGATTGGCGAATGCGGCTTCCGTAGAAACTACAAAAGCAGTAGTCATAGGAGTAAGGCAGAGTAGACAGGTAAGTATCTGTCGAATCATAAAAAAAGATCCAAATTTAATCGGTAGTTTGCAATTTATTGACGCTTAG
>DATNQL010000969.1:0-14101 GCA_036704025.1 Stenomitos sp. | reverse complement strand
TCCTGAGTCGTGACTTGAGGGAACGCTAGCTCACCATCCGATGGGATTACTCTTGTGCTGGATTAAGGTAAAGACGCCTCTTGGGGCGTCTTGCCTGCTAAATGACGATATTTGTAGGGGCAATCTGCTGCATTGGCTGTCCCGAAACGCCAGAACCTTGAGGAGAAAAATTAGCGTATTCCCGACAAAAATGGCGGTTTGGGTCGAGTCTTCTGCGTATAAGGATAGGACAGACATTTTATACTGTTGTCTTTGCCGTAGGAAGGTGTAGGCTTAGCTCTGGGTCAAGTCATGGGGCTGCCCAAGTTGCCAAAATCCCACTGTTTATAGCGGTGGAAGGCTCAAACATGCTAAAGTTCCCTTTTTAAGGCGTCAAGTTCATCACAGCTTTTCCTTATCGATGGATCTGGCGAATTGCTACCGCTTGTTGGGTTTAACGTATGGAGCTTCCCTGGCTGAAGTTAAGGCGTCTTATCGGCGTCTAGCACGTCGGTATCATCCTGATGTCAACACGGGAGATAAGCTCACCCAAGAAAAATTTATTCAGTTGACGGAAGCCTATAAGCTTCTCCTGAGTGTGATTAATGAACCGGTGGGGAGTGCGGCGGTATCGAGCGCCTCCCAAACGGTGGCGACGAAGCGTGCCCCTCAAGAGGCTGGGGGAATGCCACGATCGCCCTCAGCCACGAAGGTGACTCGTAAGCCACCCGTGGTACATTACACTCCACCCCTGTCAGACATCGACAAACAGCTCAAGTGGAATGCTTATGAGCAACTTCAGCAACTGCTGAAATGCCGACGTTTTGCTCGTGCGATCGCGCTAGTTGAAGGTTTAGCACATCGCCTTCCCCTCGATCCAGAAGTGCGCCAGTGGCAAGCGATCGCTTACATTAGTTGGGGACGCCATCTGACCCAAGAAGGGCAATTGGATAAAGCCAGAATTTATTTGAAAAAAGCACTACGGACTGACCCCCATAATCGTTCTCTTTGGGCGGAAATTGAAAAAGATTTCCAACGGATTGAGGAGATGCTGTGACTAGCTCCTTTTAGTGGGTTGTTTGTAATGAGATAAAGACAGGTTTCCCCTGCTTATCGAGTTGGACTTGCACTAATTGGATTGGGGGTTCCTTGCGATCGCCATTTGGTTGAAAACTAATCGTACCTGTCGCCCCTATTGCTTTAAAATTAGGGTTTGATAAAGTTTGTTGCAACACAAGACGACTCGAAGCAGAAGATTTTGCTAAAGCCGTGAGCAAAACACGAGTAGCATCATAAGCCAAAGCCGTGCGCCAGCTCACTTGTCCTCCTCATAACTTTTCAGAGGCTTGAGGAAATTGTGGATCAGGACTATGCATTTGATGCCACGGGACAGCAACAACTAAGCAGTTTTTTACTTCTTTTCCAACGACATCCAGAATTTCAGGTGTATAAATCGTATCGCCTCCTACCATGAAATACAGCTATCTGTAAATTGACTTGTCTACTCAAGTAACTAGCCAATGCCTGAGCGGTGACGCGATCGCTCGGTACTGTGCGAAAGAAGAAATTCTGATAACGAGATTTCCCTTGGACTGATAAATCTTCTGAAGTGCTAGTGGGAGAAACCAACACTAATTGATTCTGTTGATATATCTCAGACGCGGCTAGCGTTGAATCACTGGTGAAATGACCAACAACTGCAAGGATATCCTGTTTGTTCACTAAATCTTTAGCGATTTGTTTAGCATGAGCAGATTGATTATCGTCATTTGCAATTAATACCTGAATACCCGCTCCCTTGCGTTTTTGATTAAACTCGTCTTGCGCTTGAGCCACTCCTCGCAAAATTTCTAACCCCGAATTCACTCCCTCTGAACTCTTTTCTAGAGGAACAGCAACCGCAAGAGTATAAGATTTCGCTTGCTGAGCCTTAAGTCGGGTATTGTTGAGGTAAATTAAAGTTTCTGGGTCACTTTTTTCGCTTTTTTGGGCTTGTTCTAACCACGCAACGGCCTTGCTATATTGCCCATCTCGAAACGCCTCTACACCCTTCTGCTTCTCTAGCGTTGCAGAACCAGGAATTAATATTTGTTCTCCATAACTTAGCTTGTCGCTAAAAGCAGCTAGGCAAGGTTTAAAATTACCTAATGACTGGCAGGGAAGTACCTGGTAAACTAAGGTTCCTGCTATTCCTAATAGTAGGATGGTACCCCCTACCCAAGAAAATTTGACTGAGAATCTTCGAGGCTGAATTGTAATTTCACTCGGAAGTTGAGTGACTTCAGAGGAATTAGAGTTGATTGAATACGGAATTTTATAAGTAATATTATCAATTTCACTGTTATTATCAATTAACTGAATACGTTGCCTAATGTCTTGAGTATTCTGAGGCCGATTGACTGGTGCAGGAGCCATTAAATCATCAATCAATTGAGCTAGATCGTTTGAGATGGGAGATGCTAGGGTTCGCCAAATCAATTGATCTGTTTTAGTCTCTTTCGGTAAATCATAGGGATGCCTACCTGTCAGTAAATAGACAAAGGTGCGCCCTAGGGCAAAAAAATCAGACTGAGGAGCCGTTTTTCCCTCAATTTGCTCTTGGGGAGTATAGTGAGTGGAAATAATTCTGGTTTCTCCAACACCGACTGCACCGAAGTCAATCAATACGAGCTGCCCATCTGGTTTTAACATAATATTCGAGGGCTTTATGTCCCGATGCCAAAGTCCCTGTCGATGGAGTTTATCCAAAATTTCGACTAGCTGTAGCAGCCAATTGAGGGCTTGCTTCTGAGAGATAGGATGATTTTCTTCAATCCATTCCTCTAAGTTTTGTCCCTCAATTTTTTCCATCACCAAGCATTGCAATTTCCGGAATCCATTACCAAGCCCAACCGTAAAGTATCCATCTGGCTTAACTTTGGGAATTCCAGGATGCTTTTGCCAAGCTGAACTCAACCAAATTAGTACCTGAGCTTCTTTCTCAAAGAGTTCAGACAATTTACTATTTTTATGTTTAGCGGCTAAGCATTTTAGAACTTTGGAGGCTCCTCGCTCATTTAAATCCTTGACCTCAAAGATTTCGCTATTGTAGCCTTGACCCGTGCGTAACGGCCTAATGATTTGATAGCGATCGTTGATGAGTAATTTAGTACCGCAAGTTTGACACGACTCTAAATCGTCAGGATTTTGCCGATTTGAGCAGTGAGGATTAATGCAGTAGTTCATACAACATTGGCTGTGATGGGTGTTTAACAACCCGACTCTAGTTCGGCAATCAGTTTGAGGAGGTTATCTTGGGCATATCCTACTTCTAGGGTAGGCTTACCTTCTAGTATAGATAAAAGATTTTTTAGGTGTTCTATAATACGCTGTTTACTTCTCAAGGTTGAAGTTAGCTGTTCTTTAACTGATATCAGCATCGGTTTCAAGGGAAATTCTTGAAGATTGCCTTCTGGGGAATCAACTAGAGCATGACTACAAAGAAGTTCAATCTCACCCTCACACACTTGTTCACAAACCTGCTCAACAAAATGGTTAGTAACATACTTCATCACGACAGGGGGAAGTGTGAACAGGACTTCACTCGGTTCTGTGCTTTTTTCAATCATTGAGCGCCATCCTAACGATTGCAGCACTTCGATTAGCTCAGATTTCTTGACAGGAAATAAAATATCGGACTGTAATTTAGATAATAAAACCGGATGACGGTGAATTGCCAGCCAGTAAATAATCTGCCTTCCTAAATCTGACAAACGATTAAATTGCTGGTCTAATATATCAGTAAATCCAGCGATGACTAATGTATTTTGTTTGAGAAATTCAGGGACATTACTATTGAATAAATCCTGAATTGTGGTTGATACAATATTTAAGGCTAAGGGATTGCCTCGATACAGTTTAATTAAGGTATCCCACTGTTCCTCTCCGGCTAAACCTTTGGCTTTTAAAATTTCTCGTGCTTCTAATTCTTGCAAGCCCTGCAACTGTAAAGAACGAATAGGTAAAGCTTTCCCTTCAATCGCAGCGATTTCTCTAGGTTTCTCGCGACTGATGAGTACGATCGCACTTTGATGTGGCGATTCTCCCACCCTTCTGATCAGTTCACCATACCCCTCATACCCTTCTAAATAGCTCCCACTGCGGTGGCGGAGGGTTTCAGGATGAGACTCGCCATCCCAGAGCACGGCTTCAAAATTATCGAGTACCAGTAAACAGCGGTGCTGTCGTAAACCATCAATCAGCAGGGATAGTCTAGCATTGAAACCCCCTGGTATCTGCCCTTCGTCCCTTGGTAAGGCGGGATTGGGGAGGTTGCGATCGCACACAAATCCGATTAACTCTGCCAGAATATCTTCAACAGGCGGGACATAACGCAGACTGCGCCAGATGACAGACTGAAATTGCTCTTGAATCGATTCCGCAAACTTTACAGCTAAAGCCGTTTTGCCAATTCCTCCCATCCCCAAGAGCGTCACTAAGCGACATCGATCATTTACAATCCACTGGGTTAGGGTAGTCAGTTCTTCGCTACGCCCATAAAACACACTCGATTCCGGTGCTTCTCCCCAGTCTTGAACTGAACCGCGATCGCTAATTTCTTTCCAGTTGAGTCCCAGCACCTCGCTATAAGCCTTGAACGCTTCAGCCTTAATGGGACGTTTTCCGGCTAAAAAACGCTTCCAAGTTCCTTCTGAAATCCCCTCAGCCAAGTAACCCGCTTCGTCCCAATTGATTCCTAAAACTCTACTAGCTTCCTCAAGCCATTGGGGGCTATCCACACTCCACCCTTTTTCCTTTCTGGCTTGCTTAATTCTTGCGAGTCCCGGCATAGAAGCTTTGAGAGTTTCCATTTCACAAAAAGCTTAATTTGTCAAGGTCAATTTTAAACCAGCCCCTATTGATCCACAGATGATCTACTTATCGCTTCGCCCATCAAGGATGGTAGAGACATAGGCAGTAAATAAGGAATGATGCAAGCCATGACAACAAGAAGATTTCAACTCAAACGTTTCCTCAAGGCTAGTCCGTTTACTCTAGCAATTGTTCTGTTGCCCTGTGTGGGACTCGCTGTTGAAGTGAAGGATGTACCCAATCCTCGACAGATTAATGGTACTTGGGTGACGGACATGGCAGAGATGCTCGATGAGCCAACAGAAGCTCAACTCAATTCCATAATTTCTCAATTAGAGCGTAAAAATGGTGCAGAAATCGCTGTGGTGACAGTACCCGAAACAGCCCCAGCCGCATCGCCCAAGGAATTTACAACCAAGCTATTCAACTACTGGGGGATTGGTAAGAAAGGGAAGGACAATGGAGTGCTGTTGTTGATTTCCAAAAGCGATCGCAGAGTAGAAATTGAAACGGGTTACGGCATGGAAGCGATTCTGCCAGATGCCAAAGTTGGTAACATTATCAACACCGAAATTACACCGCGATTTAAACAAGGGGACTTTAAGGGTGGTACCCTAGCGGGGACAAAAGCGCTGGTTGTCGCGATCAAAAAGCCTCAATCATCCTCTGCCAGTCAGAACCCAAAACCGACAGCGATCGCTTCCGGTACAGCACCGACACTCTTGCCGACTCAACCTTCTGGTCTTGAACAGGAACCGACTAAGGATGCCAATGTGCCTTGGGGGCTGCTAGGTGGGGGCGGATTGGTGTTAGCGTTCGGGACTGCTGCCTTGATGAATCGTCGGGTTTTGATTGAACCCGAAGGGCGATCGCGATTCAAGGGTGGCAGTCGTGCCTACATCTGCGCTCATTGCAAAAAGCGGATGGAAAAAGTAGATCCTTCAACGGTTGAGCCTGGGTTGAGCAACGAGGAGAAAGTGGCTCAAAAACTCGGCAGTGTTAATTTTGAAGGCTGGAAATGTCCTAAATGTAGCCAGCAGCTAACTGGACTTAGATTCCACATTGTCGCTCGTGTATCGTACTCAGATCTATTTAGCGAGTGCCCGACCTGTCAGGAATTGACAGCGACGCGCACAAAGAAGATTCTCAAGCGCGCTACACAGTCCAGCACTGGAAAACGCCTGATTATCGACCAGTGCCACTGTTGTGAATATCACAAAGAGAGGGAAGAAACGATTCCTCGCCTGCCTCCCCCTCCTCCACCTTCTAGCTCTAGCGGCGGCGGCAGATTTAGTGGTAGCAGTAGTGGGGGCAGCAGCTTTAGTGGTGGTGGCAGCTTTGGTGGCAGTAGTGATGGCGGCAGCTTTGGTGGCGGCAGTAGTGGTGGCGGCGGTGCCGGTGGCGGTTGGTAATCACCTCACCGTTGTCCTAATGATTCAACGCCTTTACCTAAGTTCTGTTCAATTATGAACAACCCAGAAGTTAGAATTCCCGAAGACATTGCCACAGAGGTTCTGACCTTAGCCTCCCGCTACTACGCTGGCTCAACTCAAGGCTACTCTGTTTCGGAACTGGTGCAGGCAAGCTCAGAAGTCCAGATTCCTGCTGAGTTTATTGAGCAAGCCATTCGAGAGATTCAGACACAACGCGAACAACAGCAGGAGCAAGAAAAGCGATCGCGGCTTATGCGTCAAAGGCTCCTGAAAATGGGTGCAGGGTTCATGGCAGTTAGCGTTTTTTGGGGCATCTGGACGTACAACTCCCTCTCTAATCAAGCCTCCAATGTTGAGGCGGCTTGGGCACAAGTGGAAAATCAATTACAACGGCGTGCTGACCTTATCCCCAATCTCGTTAGCGTCACGCAAGCCTATGCTAAACAAGAACAAGAGCTCGTCTCTCTACTTGTTCAATCCCGTGAGGCTTATTTGCAAGCCGTTACTCCTCATGAAAAAGTTGCGGCTATTGCTAAGGTGAATCAAGCAATTAAGCGTTTTGGTGAGTATACGACTGCTAATCCACAAATACAATCAAGTCAATTATTCATCAATCTCCAATATGAAATTGCTGGCACAGAAAATCGCATTGCTGTAGAACGAATGCGCTACAACAATGCTGTGCAGAGCTACAACCAACAAATTCAGCAAATTCCTAACGGGATTCTAGCGAAGGCTTTTGGTTTTAAAAGTCAGTCTTTTTTCCAGACGACAACCTCCTCCGCCGTCAAAAATTCAAGACCGTAATCTATTGAATGTCTTGCCAAGATAAAGCAGAAGGCAAAGGGCAGATAGCAGAAGCCTGAGTAGGAAAAATAGGCAGTAAATTTATGGGTTATATCCTCTATAACCCAAACTCTGGTTAAAGAATTTCATAGCTGAATAAAGGAAGGATATCCGTCATGAAAAGTGTAGGATTTAAACTCAAACACTGGTTCATTATCAGTCCATTGACTCTGGCATTTCTCTCACTTCCATCTACGGGACTAGCTACTGATGTTAAAGATGTACCCAAACTTTCCTCTACAAGCCAGGAACTCACACAGGAGAGCCATCTTCCTTGGATACCGCTAGCTGGGGGTGGAGCATTAGTATTGGCGATCGCAGCAACTCATCATATCAGGCGTCGTCAGCGTCGGAAGTTGGTAAAACCATCAGGATATACCTCTCAAGTTAGTAGTAATCAGGGTTATTCCCAACGGTATAACTATGTCCACAGCGGTAGTAGACAGGTAGAGGTAGATGTAGATGTTGATGTCGATGTTGATATAGATGTCGATAGCTGTGATGCTAATAATAGCGATCGCATTGACTGGGGTGACTTGCTAGATAGCTGTGAGAATAGGAGCGAGGAAAGCACCAGCAGCAACTTTAGTGATGATAGCAGTGGTGCTGACGACAGTTACTTTAATCCTGAGAGTTCAGACAGCAGCAGTTCTTGGAGTAGCGATGAGAGCGATCGCAACTACAGTTATGATTCCAGCAACTGTAGTACTTATAGCGATAGTAGTTGGAATTCTAACACTAGCACTTGTAGTAACTATGACAGCGATAGTAGTTGGAATTCTGATAGCAGTGATAATAGCTGGAGTTCAGACAGCAGTAGTAGCTGGAATTCTGACAGTGATAGTAGCTGGAGTTCTGATAGCAGTAGTAGTTTTAGTAGCTATGACAGCAGTAGCAGCGATTATGGTGGCGGGAGCAGTGGTGGCGGGGGTGCCGATGGCAGTTGGTAATCTCGCATCCTGAGCGAGGTAAACTTTAATGGCTATACAAGATCCAAAATTCGCTCTCACTCAAGACCACAAAATCGGCGATTGGGTCTACGAGCAGTTAACCACGGACGTAGTGGCTGAAACACAAGGATGGGCTTTTGCATAGAACATCAATTCATTAATGGTAGGGGCAACCCTCGTGGTTGCCCCATCAGGGTTTCGGGGCTTTTCCCGGAGGCACTGCCCCTAGGAGAAATCGTCGTTTCAGCGATTACTGAATCGGTGTTCTAGGCTAATTAATATTACAAACTGAAAACCCACAATTGCAGGCTGTTTTGCCAAAACTCTAATGACAAGTTGGTCGCTCAAACTCAAATAAATCTCAAATAATTGGGATACTCCATTATTTAGCCAAACCCATGAGTCACTCGAAACACAAAGATCGCCCCTTTTGGCAGCGTATCCCACTCTACCTACAAATTCTCATTGCCCTCATTTTTGCGATCGGATTAGGGGTTTTGCTCGGTGCCGGTCAACCCGACCCGAATCATATCCCCCTAATCAAACACCTGGCAATCCCTTGTGATCTGGTACTCAAAGCCTTACGTGCCCTTGCCACACCACTGATTCTCCTGGCGGTACTCCACTCCTTCCTCACCGCTCAAATCCCTGGTAGAGCAGGTCGTCGCTTGACCGTTTTGCTTCTCACCAATACCCTAGCCGCTATTCTCATCGGTCTTTTGGTCGCCAATATCCTACAACCGGGCAAATGGGGTCGTATCGATATTCCGGCGGAAAGCACTTCCGAAGTCGTCAAAACCCTTGACCCTTGGGCACTACTTCAGGATATTGTGCCTGAAGCTATCCTCAAGCCTTTGGTTGATAACAACGTCCTCCAACTCATCTTCCTCGCCCTCGCGTTTGGCATTGTCCTGCGTGCCTTAAAATCCGAGCAAACCGCCCAAGGGAAAAGCGATTACCTACCCATTGAGCAAGTGATCACTTTGTTGTTCGAGGCCGTCATTCGCGTCCTGCACTGGGTTATCGCCCTCGTACCGCTAGCCGTTTTCGGCATTGTTGCCAGAACTGTTGCCCTTCAGGGTTTTGCGCCGTTTAAAACTCTAGGGGCGTTCATTTTGGCAGTTCTGATTGCCCTGTTGTTGCAAGCTGGCTATTACCTAATCAGGGTGTACTTCGGTTCCTGGGTGAATCCGAAACAATTCCTGAGGGGAGGGTCGGATGCTCTATTTACCGCCTTATCAACGGCTTCTTCAACGGCTACCATGCCGATTACCTTTGAGGCTTTAATCGAAAAAATCGGCTTGCGGGAATCCTCAGCTTCGTTAGGGGCGTTAGTCGGCAGTAACTTCAATAATGATGGCACGGCTCTCTATGAGGCGATGTCTGCTTTGTTTATTGCTCAAGTGCTGAATCTAGATTTGAGTCTTCCCCAACAGTTAATTGTCGTCATTACCTCTATCTTTGCCTCGGTCGGCGCAGCCGGAATTCCAGAAGCGGGATTGGTAACGATGACGCTGGTATTTACAGCAGTTGGCTTGCCCACTCGGTACATTGCTTTACTGATTACTGTAGACTGGTTCCTCGATCGCTGCCGCACTGCCATTAACGTCATGGGGGATATGACAGTTAGCGCCTTACTCGATGGCAAGACGCGCAAACTT
The DNA here is from genome assembly GCA_036704025.1 of Stenomitos sp. GTDB lineage: Bacteria > Cyanobacteriota > Cyanobacteriia > Cyanobacteriales > Coleofasciculaceae > Allocoleopsis. The sequence goes on along the minus strand of DATNQL010000969.1, from coordinate 4,381 downwards.
GAACCTGAATTGAGCATTTTTGCACCCGAAGAAGATTTGGAACCCGAAATCAGCGAGTAAGTCCATCATTCAGCTTTTTTGCATAAGTGCCACAGCCTCAGAGCTATATACCACTGAGTAGAACCAGCATCCCCAAGTGTTGATTGTTTTGATGTTCCAAACCAGAGAGACAGATGAACGACCAGCAAGCTGAACTTTACAAACGTATTCAAGCGTTTTCCCTCGATCACCCTGATTCTGAGCTTTCCTTCAGCAAGCGACTGGCTAGAGATAATGGTTGGAGTGCTGAGTACACCCAGCGCGTCATCGACGAATACAAGAAGTTCGCGTTTTTAGCTGTGGTTGTGGGACATCCAGTGACGCCGTCCGATCAGGTCGATCAAGCTTGGCACCTGCACCTGATCTACACTCACTCGTATTGGGGCGAGTTTTGCCCAAATGTCTTGCAAACCCCACTCCATCATGGCCCTACTCGCGGGGGTGGTAAGGAACATCACAAATTCAACGATTGGTATAGTAAGACGCTGGAAAGTTACGAACGTTTCTTTAGGCAAGCGCCCCCCGCAGATATTTGGCCCTCTCCCCATCTTCGTTTTGATCGCGACCTTCATTTCCAACGAGTTAATACTCAGCAAAATTGGGTCTTACCTAAACCTCAAATAGAATTATCTAAACTTTATTCAGAGCGATCGCCAATTGCCGTTGTGTTGTTAGTATTAGCCCTAACTGTGACGGGTTGTGGGTCGTTGAGCTTGGCTTCCATTAGCAATCCGCTTGATTTCAATGGTTCTCAATTTCTCTTGTTTTATCTGTTGGTAGCAAGCGCTGTTATTGTTTTGTCCTACATCCTGCGCTGGTATCTACGGCAACCTACTCATAATTTGCCTGATGTATCTAGCTCGTTGGATGCCTATGAGATAGCCTATTTAGCGGGTGGCAACAATCGCGCTGTAGATGCAGCAATTGTTAGCCTTGTGCAACGAGAATACTTACAACCAGGGACGAACATTTTAGAATTGGGTGATACATTGCCAAGCAACAGCCATCCCTTAGAATGTGCGATCGCGCAAGCGGTGGAGAAAAGCGGCAAACCTTCCCAAATTCGGCACAGTGTTTCATCCGCTACTCGCTTAATTGGAGAACGGCTGCAAAACCTGGGACTGTTAGTGAACGCCAAGCACGCCAATGCCGTTGAGTTCATGTCTATACTGCCGATTGTGGCTGTATTGCTATTAGGGATTGCCAAGATTGGCGTGGGAATGGCACGACACAAGCCTGTGGGTTTCTTGATTATTTTGTGCATCATGACGGCAATAGTGGGCTTCGTTGTGCTAAAGAAACCCTACCGCACTTGTTATGGCGATCGCACGCTAGAGAACCTGAAAGCCAAACATCAGAATCTCCAAAAACCCAGCGAATCCGAACTCTCTCAAATCGGATTAGCGTTCGCCTTATTCGGTAGCGTCGTATTAGCAGACAGTTCATTGGCTGACTTAAAGCGCCTGTTAGTACCACCTCCGAGTACAGGTAGCCGTAGTGGCGGTGATAGTGGCTGGGTTGGAGGTGATAGTGGCTGCGGTGGTGGAGGTTGCGGTGGTTGCGGCGGCTGCGGTGGGTGCGGTGTCTAATTCATCAGCCATCCTCCCTAGATTGCCATAGAGCCAATTGCTGGAATTGAGACGGACGCTGGTGTAGTCAAAAGACATATCTCACACAGAACCTCTATGAGTCAGGCAAGTAATGCTTACATGAATTTGGATCAAGCCATTGATGGGGGCGGTGGTGAATAATTCAATTGTGATAATCGCTTGTATTTCAGTAGGCGTTGGTATTGTCGTCGGTGTTGTCGTCGTGTGGTTGATTTATATCCAACGGCGACGCCAAGTTGTAGATAGCCTAGTGCGTACTAAGCATTTAGTGGGCCGTACCGGTACGGTTGAAATTCCTTTTGATGCCCACACTCAAGGAAAAGTGCGCGTCAATGTGAAAGGGTCTTTAGTTGATTTTATGGCCTTCACAGACGAACCTAGAGAATTTAGCCCCGGCGATCGCGTGTTCATTGTCGGGATGAGGGGTAATAAAGTGTGGGTTGTCTCCGAAGATTCGATCGCCAAGTCATAAACCCAAAGTGAATGGAAACAACGATGAACGTTCAACCCCAATATAAATCGTTTTTTGAGCAAGATGTTGCCGTCGTGCAGCTAGCACAAATTCCACCCAACAGCTCCAATAATCAGGAAAAAAGTGGCTGGGAAGGATTACTTTTTACCAGCCTTCCCATTGCGCTTTCCATCTTTGGCCTGATTGTATTTGTTTGGTTTATTAAGTCCTTTTTGTGCATCTGTAAACCCAACGAAGTGTTAATCCTTTCAGGACGCAAACGGCGTACCAAAGATGGGCAAGAAATTGGCTACCGTGTGCTCACTGGGGGACGAGCCATTCGCATCCCCATTGTCGAAACCATCAAGCGCATGGACGTGACAACAATGCCAGTCCGGGTAGAGGTGAAGAATGCCTATGCTAAGGGGGGAACACCTCTGAATATCCAGGCGATCGCCAATGTGAAAATCTCCACCGATCCAGCCGTTGTTGGTAATGCGATCGAGCGATTTTTGGATCGCGATCGCTCCGAACTTACCCGTGTTTCACGAGAAACTTTAGAAGGTTATCTTCGGGGTGTTGTCGCAACTCTAACCCCTGAAGAACTCAACGAAGATCGCCTGAGTTTCGCCGAACGAATTGCCTCCGATGTTAGCCGTGATTTAACTAAATTGGGACTACAATTGGATATATTAAAAATTCAAAGTGTTTCCGATGACGTAGACTATCTTAAATCTTTAGGTCGCAGGCAAATCGCCCTCATTATCCGAGATGCAGAAATTGCTGAATCCAATGCGATCGCTGAAGCTGAACAGATAGAAGCTGAATGCGAAGAACATGCCGAAGTTGCCAAAACTCAAAACCGGATTATCGTCTTAGAAAAAGAGAACGAACTGCGTAAAATTAAGGCAAAACTCGAACAAAAATCTCGCTCAGAAGAAGAAATCACCACAGCAGCAGCTAAAGAAAAGAAAGCGAAAGCAGAACAGGTACTCCAAGCCTTTAGAGCCGAGTTAGAACGCCTACGTTTAGAAGTAGATGAAGTACTTCCAGCAGAAGCCCAACGACAAGCCAAAGAACTCCGCGCCAGAGGAGATGCTGCCTTCCTCGAAGAAAACGCCAAAGCCGCCGCTTTAGTTAACGATATTCTCTCCCAAGTTTGGCAAGAAACCGGAACGGAGGCTTCCGAGTTGTTCTTGATTCAGCAAATCGAAATGGTACTCAAGGAAGCCGTACAAATTCCCAAGCGAATTCAACTGGATAAAGTGAATGTCATTGACAATGGCGATGGCAAATCTTTAGCCAGTTTAGTCAAAATCTATCCAGAGATTGTTTGTAATTTCCTGGAAAATGTTGAGAAAACCCTAGGCATTGACGTCCTAGGCACCCTCAACCGCCAAAATCATCAAAAAAATCACTTTCACGGGGAATAAAAAGAGAAGGCTAGTGCAGCACGGCAGAAATAACTATCCAGTGGAAAAAGCTTAAAAAGCTTACTGTATAAACTTTCTTACCTTCTGCCTTCTTGCACTAGATATTCCTACCCACCTATCTATCATGCAAAAAACTTTGCGTCTCTCTGCGTAAACCTCTGCGTCTCTCTGCGTTAAAAAATCATGGAACTCATCATTTTACTCCTAGGAATTTTCGGTACGGGTGCTGGGGCGAGCTTCCTCGTCATCCGCAACTTTTACTACATTTGCCAACCCAGCGAAGTGCTAATTTTTGCTGGAAATCGTACCCAAGTCGCCGATGGCAAGGAAGTCGGATATCGCTTAGTCAAAGGGGGCAGCAGCATTCAAATTCCTCTGTTAGAGCGTACCTTCCGCATGGATTTGACCAACATGATTATCGAACTACGGGTATCCAATGCCTACTCAAAAGGTGGCATTCCCTTAACCGTAGAAGGGGTGGCGAATATTAAAATTGCGGGTGAAGAACCCACCATTCATAATGCAATCGAGCGTCTGTTGGGTAAAAGTCGTAAGGACATTGAACAGTTAGCCAAAGAAACCTTAGAGGGAAATCTGCGAGGAGTCTTAGCCAGCCTGACACCGGAACAGGTGAACCAAGACAAAATTGCCTTTGCCAAAAGTTTGCTGGAAGAAGCGGAAGATGATTTAGAAAAGCTGGGGTTAGTGTTAGATAATCTGCAAATTCAAAACATTTCTGATGAAGTTCGGTATCTAGATTCGATTGGGCGTAAACAGCAGGCAGAACTGATGCGGGATGCACGTATTGCTGAGGCAAAAGCTCATGCAGAGTCGCTGATTCGGGCATC
>DATNQL010000968.1:0-14025 GCA_036704025.1 Stenomitos sp. | reverse complement strand
ACCGACACATTGGAGAACTACCTGGATACTGTTGATTTTGTCAAAAGCGATTCGGGCTGGCTCACCGATAAAAATACTCGCTTCTTGTTTTTGCTGGATGGGTTTGATGAGCTGTTGCTGGAGGGACGCGCTAGCGGTGGACTGCAAGACTTTTTGCAGCAGGTGGAGATGTTCCAACGCAGTAGCCATCATCGGTTTTTAGTGACGGGGCGTCCTTTGGCACTGCAAGGAATTGAGCGCTTGCTCTCGCAAACGAAAAGCTTGGAGCGAGTCGCCCTTGAGCCGATGGATGACTCGATTCGGCAAACCTGGCTGGACAAGTGGGCGGCAAAAGTGGGGACGCAGGAAGCGGAGAACTTTCAGCAGTTTTTGCAGGCTTGTCCAGTAGAAATTAAAGATAATCTGGCACGAGAACCCTTACTGCTTTATCTATTGGGACGAATGCACCGAGAGCAGCGTCTCAACGTTCAGATGTTTGCTGAGGCACAAGAGGAAATCAAGGCAAAAATCCGTATCTACGATGAAGCGATAAAGTGGGTACTCGACAAGCAACGTCAGGATGAAAACCTGCGCTTGGCGGGACTGGAGAGCGAAGATTTGCGACGGTTTATGACTGAAGCCGCGTTGTGTGTGGTGCAGTCGGGGAATGAATGTGCCAAAGTCTCAATGCTAGAAGTACGACTCAAAGATAGTAACGACCCAATTGCAGAGTTAATTCAGAAAGCTAGAGAGCAGCCATCCCTCGCTAAAGAGTCAGAAAAGAAAGTACTCAATAACCTGTTGACGGCGTTCTACATCAAGCCAGCGTCAGGAGATAAAGGCGGCGCTGTGGAGTTCACCCACAAGAGTTTTGGCGAGTTTTTATTCGCCGAGCGGCTAGTAGAAAGCTTTGTAGATTGGACGAGAAAGATAAAAAGGCGTCAGCGTGAGGAAGATGATGTTTCAACGGAGGCGATGGATAAGCAGATTTACGATCTGCTGGGCTATGGGAATTTAACGCTTGAAATTGTGAGTTATCTGACGGGGTTGTGGGCTGAGAATTCAGAACTCGATTGGGTACACCTATTCGAGCGATTAGAGCATTTCTACCTCCGTTGGTGCGATGGAGAGTTTATTGATGCACCTCCAGAAAACCTGCCTCAGTACAAGATGCGGCTGTTGAAGGAGCAATTGCCAGAGCGAGAAACTCACCTGGGACTGCGACAGGTGGATATCTATATAGGGCTGAATGTGATGATTTTGTTGCTGGAATTGCATCGTTACGCTCAAATAAAGGATGAGCTGAAAGACAAGATCATCTTCTATCCTTGTGGTCAGCCCGATACAGAAAAGTTAGACCCAGAACGCTTGCTCCGTATTATCGGGTACAGTCAGTGCTTGGGTGCCTTTGCTTTTAACCAAATTCTAAGAGTCTATCTCAGGGGAGCCAACCTCAGCGGTGCCGACCTCAGCCGATCCTACCTCAGCGGAGCCAACCTCAGCCAAGCCAACCTTAGCCGAGCCGACCTCAGGGGAGCCAACCTCAGCCAAGCCAACCTCAGCCAAGCCAACCTCAGCCAAGCCAAACTCAGGGGAGCCAACCTCAGCGGTGCCAACCTCAGCGGTGCCGACCTCAGTCAAGCCGACCTCAGGGGAGCCAACCTCAGAGGAGCCAAACTCAGGGGAGCCAACCTCAGCCAAGCCGACCTCAGGGGAGCCAACCTCAGCGGTGCCGACCTCAGCCAAGCCAACCTCAGGGGAGCCAACCTCAGCGGTGCCGACCTCAGGGGAGCCAACCTCAGGGGAGCCAACCTCAGGGGAGCCAACCTCGACGCCGTTCAATGGGACAATGAAACTAAGTGGGCAAATGCTATGGGACTCAATGAAGTGGTTAGCGTGTCCCCGGAGTTGGCGCAACAACCCGCGTTTTCGGCTGCGGTTGCATTGAGTGAGGGCATCAGCGACGGCAGCGCTAGGTAGAAGCTCTCAAGGCAGGAAACAATCCCTTCACCCCAGAGGAACTGGAGGCACTGCGGCAGGCTGAGGGTTAGGACGATCGCATGGGGGACAAATACCACACGATAATATCGTGTCCCTACGAACGATTGCATCATTGTTGATGTGCGATCGCATTCACAATTTCAGCAAAGTCCGGTACGAGCGATCGCACAGTTGAATACTGTTGAAGGTCACAAGAGGACGCAACAGGGTCAGTCAAATCACTCCTTTATGAAGTTTCTGTAAATTAATCATAAAGTCTCTGGGAATTAGTCCGCCTACCGAGAGCCTAACTAAGTGAGGACAGTCTCGATAAATTGACTGTCTTAGCGCTGCTTCAAGGCTTTCAGGATATCTGCTCGGCAACAACCCTCTCCTGCGTAGTCGCTCCCCCCTAGAGACAAAGCACTTGTTTTTGTAATATCATCCATTAGATAGATGACAAAAATTTGCCGCTCTTCACTCCCAGCCTTTTGTTAAATTATGGATAATCAGACGCTGACAGCCCAACTAGACCATCGAGTAATTGCATTATGGCTTGATTCCCTTGATGGGCTTCACAGAGAAGCACTGAAGCCATGCGAAATCATCATCGACACTTACAAGGTCAGAAATAGCCTGGGACTTTTGTTGCAATATCGTGCCCTCCGGATTGAATGTTTCAGTGAAGCCCTGCGGAATGCCTTAATGATTGGGTATCGCTACTATGCCGTCAAAGCCCATCAATTAGGGCTAGATATCTGTTTTAGTGTGAATGGCGAGTGGTCAATTGCTTACAATGGGGGAGCGATCGCGCAAAAACCCTTTCATGGTGAAGCATCCTGAGTGAGTTAATTGTAGCTCTTATTCTTCTGGGTCATAGAGATGGGTTTATAGGTCATAACAGGAAGAAGTCTCATTCCTCCAGTGACATGTTTCACACGAACCGAGACAACTCATTCTAATGGCTATGACTATCAGCCAACTCCCCATAGTAATTGGGCATCGAGGAGCCTGTGGCTACCGCCCAGAGCATACCCTTGCGTCCTATGAGCTAGCGATTCAGATGGGAGCGGACTATATTGAACCTGATATCGTCTCAACCCAAGACGGTGTTCTAGTCGCTCGTCATGAAAATGAGATTACTGAGACGACGAATGTCAGCGACCGAAGAGAGTTCGCGAATCGTAAAACAACTAAAATTATTGATGGTCAAGCCGTCAAGGGCTGGTTTACGGAAGATTTTACCCTGGCAGAATTGAAAACACTGCGAGCCAAAGAGCGCTTGCCTTTCCGGAATCGTGCCTTCGATGGCCACTTTGAAATCCCAACGTTACAAGAGATCATTGATTTAGTCCAGAAAAAAAGTGCCGAGACAGGACGTGCAATTGGTATCTATCCAGAAACCAAGCATCCGACCTACTTCCAATCCATCAATCTTGCACTGGAAGAGCCTTTAGTCGCGCTTCTGGAAGCGAACGGTTACACCAGCCAACATGACCCCATCTTCATTCAATCGTTTGAAGTGCAAAACCTCAAGCAGTTGAATCAGATGACCCCTTTACCTTTAGTGCAGTTATTGGCTTCTGGGGAGCAGCAACCCTATGATTGGATGATGAAGGGTGACTCTCGCACCTATGCTGATTTAACCACTCCGGCAGAATTAGCCAAGATTGCCCAATATGCTGATGCCATTGGTCCCTATAAAGGATTGATTGTACCCATCAATCAGAAACAACGGCTGCAACCGCCTACCTGTTTAATTGATGATGCTCATGGAGTTGGGTTAAAGGTGCATACCTGGACATTTCGGAATGAACAGCAGTATCTGGCTCCCGACTACAACGGAGACAGCGAGGCAGAATATGAGCAGTTTTTCCAATTGGGCATTGATGGCGTATTTAGCGACTTTCCCGATACGGCGGTTATGGTGCGTAACCGGATATTGTCAGACTCCACTTAATTAAACAACCAGGAAGAGGGTGTGGTCATCAGTCGGTGGTTGAGACTAAGGTGGGAAGGCACAGACTCAAAGGCAGGGGAGACACAAAAGATTTGCATCATACTCACCCACGGTTTTTGAGTACACCCAAGACAAAGAGAGAATGACTCCTTTCTCAGTTCAGGTGGGAGATAAGTTCGCCAATCAGGGGTTGAGTCTTTCCTGCAAGGAAGAATTTTGAGACTGACTACCAATTGAAACACTGACGATTTCGTGCCAGTCTGACTGAATTAAGTTAAGTGACTCAATCTAAAAACATGAAACTCAAACTTCTGATTACTGGTTTGCTTTTAGCTCCCTTATGGATGGCGACAGCGACACCCACTCACGCGGAAAATCCCTTCCAATTAAGCCTTCTCCGCTCCAGCCGCTCATGCCTGAGATGTAACCTGCGAGGAGTCGATTTGAGCGGTGCAGATTTTTCTGGGGGAATGCTGAAGCATAGCGACTTGACGCGTGCCAACCTAACGAATATTAATTTAACCAATGCCGACCTCACCCGTGCGAATTTAACCGATTCCAGCCTAGAGGGTGCGACACTCACAGGTGCAATTCTCTGGGGTGCCGCCTTCAGAGCGGCGAGTATGGACGGTGCCAACTTGAGAAATGCAGAGCTCAAGTATGCCTCTTTGGACTCTGCCGACTTGAGTGGTGCCGACTTGAGTGGTGCAAATATGACGGTCGCTCAACTCAGGAAAGCTAATCTTTCCGGTGCCAATTTTTCAGGTGCCAACTTAAGGGACGCGGATCTTTCTGATTCCAACTTTAAAGGTGCCAATTTTTCAGGTGCCGACCTAAGAGGTGCTAAATTGAAGGGCATCAAGTGGGACGAAGTTATTGTGTGTAGGACGATTGGTTGGAATGGAAAAGTGTCGAATCGCAATTGTCCAAAAACACCTTAGTAATAACAATTTTAACACTAGAATCCTATTGGTAAAGGGAGGCATAATCACCCGACTCTAGTGGTTTTCAAGGAGTGCAATTCTATCATGTGTAGGGGCACGAGAATATCGTGCCTTTGCCGTATCCTATCGTGTCTGGTCAGGTGACCTTAATAGGTAAAGAGTTTGTCGTTAAGACTCAAATTATCTTTTGATGGGCAATAAAATGCCTACTACGAACAACACTTTATTATCTTTTTACAGATTTTCATTCCTATTTAGCCTGATGACGTTAGCTATTGATGTAGTAGGAGTCAGAGCACTCTCCACGACATCTTGAATCTATGAAAAAGTCAGCACAGGCGATCTGCGTCGGGTTAATGCTTTCTCAAGCATTCACCTCTCCTGGGGTTGCACAAACGGCTGATACTGAGACTAGCATTCTATTATCCGGTGGTAAAGCGGCTGACCTCAAAGTTCTGCCTCGCATCGGTGCAGGCTTTACAACGAATGGTGCTGGCTACCAAGAACCCTACTTTAGTCTGGAAGGCTTTGCTCCTCTACAACAGAATCCAGGCAGCGATATCACGTTCTTAGAAGGAAAATTACTGTTTTTTACGGACTCCAATATTGGCGCTAACCTGATACTGGGAAAACGATTTTATAACTCATCTCAAAACAGTATTCTAGGCGGTTACCTCTCTTATGATGTCCGTGACACGAGTAATCATCTCTTTCACCAAATCGGTGCCGGTTTTGAGCGACTCGGTGACGATTGGGATTTCCGCATCAATGGTTACCTTCCTGTGGGTAATACCCGTGAAAAGGTTTCTGAATCCTTATCCAATCCTCTCTTCCAGCAAAACTATTTGCTCTTTAATCGGACGACACAGTTTGAGGCAGCAATGGTTGGAGTTGATGTTGAAGCGGGCGGACGGTTAGTGCGCCTTGGCGATGGAGACTTACGAGGTTACGCGGGTGTATATTATTACAGCGCTGAGGGAAGTGATAGTGGTTTTGGCGTTAAAGGGCGGTTGGAAGCACGTCCTACCGATACCTTGAGATTGGGCTTATCGGTTCAACATGACCCAACCTTTGATACAAAGGTGGTTCTGAGTTTAGGGGTGAATGTTCCAGGAACTCGACCTCGTCGTGTAGATAAATCCAGTGTACTCGCTCGCCTGGGAGAATCGGTCGAACGCAAAGCCGCCATTACGGTGGATGAGCAAGTCCAGAATGATACGATTGTTGCTACCAATCCCAAGACCGGTGCCCCTTTTGTGTTTCGACACGTCACCTTGGGCACAGGGGCGGGTAATGGTACGTTTGAGAATCCTTCAGGGACAGTACAGGATGGACTGAACCGGGCGCAGTCGGGTGAGATTGTTTATGTGCAAGCTGGGACAAATCCTGGCATTGGGGCGTTCAAAATTCCGGATGGTGTGTCTGTGCTATCCACCGCAGTACCTCAAAGCATTGATACAGTAGGATTTAGTGCTTTAAGGTTGCCGTTGTCGGGGAGTGGGGTGTTTCCTGTGGTGAATGGAACCGTCACGTTGGGGAATAATACAACGCTGTCAGGATTTGCAATTACCAATGCAACGGGTAGCGCTATCCAAGGCACCAGTATCCAAAATGTCACGATTCGAGACAACCGCATCACTAATCCCAGCGAACAGGGGATTAACCTGACTAATGTAGGTGGCACAAGTTTAATTGCCAACAACACCATCACAGGAAGCCGCCTTGGAGGTATTTTTGTTTCAGCTTCTGGCACTACACAACAGGAGTTAAATGTCAATAGCAACACCATTAGTGATAGTGGTCGCCAGGGGATTCTCGTCCAAGCTTCTGAGAACGCTCAACAGAAATTCACGGCTAACAGCAACACCATAAGCAATAGCGTTGGTCAAGGCATTTTCCTTCAGGCGAATAACAATAGCCAACAGCAATTTGCGATCGCAAATAGCACGATTAGCCGCACAACGGTTGACAGCCAAGGTGAGGGAGGACAGGGACTGTTCGCCCAAGCGAATAGCGGTGCACAACAAACGGTGAAACTGGATAATACTCAAGTCAGTGAGAGTGCAAATCAGGGGATTTTTGTTTCCGCGTTCAGCAAAACCGACGAACCCCAAAGCCGACAAACTGTTACCTTCAACGGCACGAGTGTGAGTAATAGCAGTGGTCAGGGTATTTTCCTGCAAGGGAATAACAATAGCCAACAAACCGTTGCGATCGCTAACGGTACCATTAACGGCACAACCCGCGATAGTAAAGGTGAGGGGGGACAGGGACTATTCGTCCAAGCGTCGGGTGGTGCACAACAAACGGTGCAACTTGACAGCACCAAAGTCAGCGAAAGCGCGGGACAGGGCATTTTCGTTTCAGGGTTTAGCAAAGTTGATGAACCGCAGAGCCAACAGAATATTACCCTCAATGGCACCAGTGTAAGCAATAGCACGGGTCAGGGTGTCTTCCTTCAGGCGAATAATAATAGCCAACAAACCATTGCGATCGCTAACGGTACCATTAACGGCACAACTCGCGATAGCAAAGGCGAAGGAGGACAAGGTTTGTTCGCGCAAGCCAATAGCGGTGCACAGCAGCAAATAACCGTTGACAACAGCCAAGTTAGCAACAGTGCGGGTCAAGGTGTCTTCTTCTCCACCTCTAGCCAAGCCTCAGAACCCCAAAGCCGACAAAACATCACTCTCAACGGTACGAGTGTGAGCAATAGTGCGGGTCAGGGTGTCTTTTTACAGGCGAATAACAATAGTCAACAAATTATTGCGATCGCGAATGGCACGATTAAAGGCACAGCCGTTGACAGCAAAGGCGAAGGGGGACAAGGGCTATTTGCTCAAACCAATGGTGGTGGACAGCAGCAGTTGACGGTGAACAGCACGCAAGTCAGTGATAGTGCGGGTCAGGGTATGTTCTTCTCAACCTCTAGCACAGCACAGGAGCCAAGCAGTCAACAAACGGTCAACCTCAACGGCAATACGGTTACTAATAGCAAGGGTCAGGGCATATTCTTCCAGGGTAATGGGAATAGCACTCAGCAATTTGCGATCGCTAACAGCACGATTAACGGCACAACGGTCGATAGCAAAGGTAACGGAGGACAGGGCATTTTTACCCAAGCGAATGGCGGCGCACAACAGAACTTTAGTATTGATGGTACTCAAGTCAGCAACAGTGCAGGTCAGGGGATTTTCGTTTCAGCTTCCAGCCAACTCACAGAACCGACCACCCGACAAACCTTCGTTATCAACAACACCAGTGTAAATAACAGTGCTGGACAGGGCATTTTCGTGCAAGCCAGTAATAATAGCGCTCAGCAAGTTGCCATTACCAACAGCACAATTAACGGCACAACTGTTGATAGTCAAGGTCAAGGAGGTCAGGGCATTTTCACCCAAGCGAATGGTATCGCCCAACAGAACATCAACATTAACAAAAATACTGTGAGTAATAGTGCAGGACAGGGTATTTTTATGCAAGCAAATAGCGACAGTCAGGTTAACGCGGATGTTCAGTTCAACATCTTGCAAAACAACACCATCCCTGGTTTCTATGCCGTGATGAACGCGACTCAAACCTTCTGCGTCAAGCTTAATGGTAACAACAGCAACACGAATTTCGTGTTACAGCGAAATAATGGAACCTTCCAGGTTAGCGATCGCGATACTGTGACGACTAACAACACAGGTACGGTTGATTTTGCGCCAGGAATAGGGAGCTTTACGAATGTAACCGCTTGTCCTTAAGGGCAAGTTCCTGCGATTCATAATTCCTCCTTTTGTCTTTAACAGGACTTACGAATTGACAGGAAGACAATCATCGAATTAGCTCTAATCGCCTCAAAACTTACCCCTTGACAAGTCAAAGCAATTGTGAGTAAAGGATTCTAATGGATATTAAATTCGAGTTAAACTGTAACCGTTAATTTGAGCCACTAGGTGCTAGGAGACGATCTATGGCAGATGCCAGACAACGTGGCGAAGCAGGTGATCCATACGACTTGAACCGCTTTGTGCAAGCGCACGAGGACAATTACGAACGGGCACTCTCCGAGATCAAGAGCGGTCGGAAGCGATCGCACTGGATGTGGTACATTTTCCCACAGTTCGACGGGCTAGGGTTTAGTGCAACTTCCCAGCGATACTCAATCAAAAGCGTTGCGGAAGCCAAAGCGTATTTGAGCAATCCTATTCTCGGCCCACGGCTGACGGAGTGCGTCGAAGCAGTTCTGAGTGTAGAGGGGCGCTCCGCCTACGAGATCTTTAGTTCTCCCGACGATATGAAACTGAAGTCTTGCGCGACCCTGTTTGCGTCCGTTTCGCCCAAGAACTCAATATTTGAGCAACTACTTGAGAAGTTTTTCCAAGGCGAGCGTGATAGCAAGACGCTTGGTCTACTGAACGTCTCAAGCAAGAATGAGTGATGCTTCCAGGATATTGCTAATTCTCACGTTAGACCGCAACTCAGTATGACGAAGGGAGGTAATTCCAGCTTTTGCAAGAGGTCTTCTCCTCTCCGGAACTACCCATTCTCCTCTTGAAGTAGCCTAGCAGCACTTCAGGAGGCAGCCTGATGCCCATCAAGCTACGCATTGCTACATTCAACTTAGAAAACCTGGACGACAAACCGGGAGAAAAGCCTACTCTGGATGAGCGCATTGCCGTCATGCGACCTCAACTCCAACGGCTCAATGCCGATATCCTGTGCTTACAGGAGGTCAACGGACAGGAAACGGTGGGACAACCTCGTCGGATTTTGGCGTTACAAAAACTCATTGAGGGAACACCATACGCTAATTTCGCCTCTGTGAGCACCATGACCGAGGATCACAAGCAAGTCTACGATGAACGCAACCTTGTCATTCTCAGTCGCTTTGAGATTCTCGGACACCAACAGTACAAACACAAATTTGCCCCGCCTCCTTTGTACCGCACGGTAACCGCAACCCCAGCGGATCAAGAAGCGAAGGAAGTAACCTGGGAGCGACCATTCTTACACGCCACCATCCAACTCCCAGATAGTCAGATTCTCAATGTAATTAACGTCCACCTGAAATCTAAATTGCCCAGCCCAATTCCAGGACAAAAGCTCAATAATTATACCTGGAAGACCCCTTCTGGCTGGGCGGAGGGCTTCTTCCTGTCGTCGATTAAGCGAGTGGGACAAGCGCTAGAAACCCGGATTTTCATCGACCAGTTGTTTGATGCGGATGAAAATGCGCTGGTTGTAGTTTGTGGTGATTTCAATGCGGAAATCGACGAAGTACCTGTAGAAGCCATTCGGGGAGATGTGGAGAATACAGGCAATAGCAAACTCTCGAAACGGGTGATGGTTGCTTGTGAGCGCAGTATTCCTGAACCTGCACGGTTCTCCTTGTTACACCAGGGTAAGGGGAGAATGTTAGACCATGTGCTGATTTCGCGGCGGCTACTGGCGTACTACAGAGGGGCAGAAATTCATAATGAGTTGCTGCACGATGAATCCCTCGCCTTTGCCACCGATGTGCTTTATCCCGAATCTGATCATGCACCCGTACTTGCTCAATTTGAGTTGCCTGATGGTAATTTGCTGAACTCTTAGCAAGCTTATGAACGACAGGTATTAGGCTGCTGCAACATCTATAGCGGTTAGGGTGGGTACGCTATGCGCTTTCACACCCTACATATAGAGGCTGTGCGTCAGTATTTACAGTATTGAATTGAGTCAATTCATTAACCCAAGGAGACAAAAGAAAATGCCTATCAAAAATTATGGTGTGTTGAAAGGTCGGGCTGTGGCTGGCAAGATGGAAAATGACCAGAAAAGCCCACATTATCAAGTGCATGTCAAAGACAATAAGCAGAGCTACCGCCTTGCCATTAATGTTAAGTCAGTTCAAGCACCTGTCGATTTGCTGTACTTCGTAGACGACGCTTTTCAGCACTCCATTACTGACAAGCTAACTGCGTTAGATTTGGGTTTTCATCTATTGCCGAGCAAGCCAGGAGATTTAGCTCTAGACTACATCCGGGGGAACTTATTTGATGTTACCCAGATGAAGCCGTTGCCCTTCAACATGCCTGGGCCAGACAATGACCTGAATGAACTGATTGATTTATACATCCAGCGAGCGATTAAGTCTGACAAAGCCGTTGTGTATGCCTTCGGTGAAAAATGGGGTCCAGAGGATAAAGCCGATAAGATTTTCGGCTTCCGTCCTGGGAATGGGGTTCATGATATGCACATGAATCAAGGTAGTTCAGGTACGTTTCAAAAGGATAATGGGGTTTATCAAGATGGGGGGCTGTTGATTCACTACCCAGAACGGAATCAGTGGGTTGCAGCTTTCTTTGCCTTCCAGTCGCAGTCGTTCCATACTGATGATGTTAAGGGCAACCCATTGGTAACCACTCCTGATAAACCGCCACTGCCCTCCGATCCGACCAATCCTACGGTAGCGGCACAGGTAAGAATCATCGCGGCTTTGGTTAATCCCACGGGTGAAGACCCTGGTAAGGAGTCCGTGACTTTGCTGAATGCCTCGCCTGCATCCGTAGACTTGACCGGTTGGGCGTTAGCCGATCGCTTAAAGCACAAGCATACGCTCACAGGAATCATCGAGTCGGGTGCTGTAATGAGAGTACCGTTGAGTGGTGCAGATGTCCAGCTTGCCAATGATGGCGGGATTATCACCCTTCTCGATGCTAAAGGGATTAAGATGGACGGCGTTTCTTACACGAAGGAAGAAGCGAAGAAGCAGGGTTGGACGATTGTGTTTTAAGGTGACGCGGTTTCAGGCGTCACTATCCATTTTCCGTTCAACTGAAGTTTGAACTTTTAATTCCCTGGCAGCAAAACCAGGGAATTTTTGCCATAAACTGTTCTTCAAATTGCAGTTAGCGAACCATCAACATGTCCAGCCGAGCATAAATCTGCGACTTGCCAGTTAACTGTGCGACTTATAGCAACCGCCAAGGTTGTTAGGACATTATTAATAGCCCAAACCATTGCTTTTCTTTCTTTCTACCTCCTGCCTTCTGCCTCCTGCCTCCTGCCTTCTTCCATAACTGACTGACTTTTTGGCTATGAGCGATCGCTTCTACAGGATGCTTCGCTTTCTACGTTCCCAGAGATTGGAAAAGTGATTGAAACTTGTTCAGTTCTGCGATCGCTTCCTCCTGATGGTTTTGCATCCCTAAAGCAACCCCTAAGTTATAGTAAGTCTCCGCAAGATTGGGTTCCAGAGGAATTGCCTGTCTGAATTCAATGACCGCTTCATCCAGTTTCCCTTGCTTGGATAACACCACACCTAAGTTGTCATGAGCATCTGCCATATCGGGATTGAGGGCAATAGTTTGTTTGAACTCCGTGGTTGCGGCTTCAAGTCTTCCTTGCTTTGACAACACCACACCTAAGTTATAGTGAGCATCGGCAAAATTTGGATCGAGGGAAATGGCTTGTCTGAACTGCATGATTGCGTCTTCAAACTTTCCTTGCTTGTAGAATGCCAATCCCAAATTAGAGTGAACGGGTGCCAGGTTGGGATTGAAGTGAATCGCTTGTCTGAACTCAAGGATTGCCTCTTCAAACATCTCCTGGCTGTATAACAATAGTCCCAGATTAGAATGAACTTCTGCAAGGTATAGATTCAGGTTTAAGACTCGTTGGGATTCCATAATGACCTCCATAAAACATTCTTATTCGGTCTAAAATTTCCCCAGTCATACTGATGAACCGGGCTGCAAAAGACAATATTAAACACAGCCCTTGTTACCGTTATGCCGCAAGGGTTTGAGTCCATTGCTGGTAGTACTGCCTTAAGACAGTTGGAAATTGATCCACCACCTGCCTGACTTTAGTTGCAGGCGTTGGCTGGGTCAATTTTCCTGCCATACGATTTGCTCGGCAGGCAATAATCGCTGCTGCCTTCGGTTCCAGACCGGCATAAACCAACGCTGAAACTAATCCCGTGATGGTATCGCCAGTCCCACCAATGGGTTCTAGAGTCGGAACATCCGGTTCACTAATGGTTGCTAGAATCTTTCCCTCACTGGCAACATAGTCTGTCTTCCCTTTCACCAGGGGATTGCCCCAGTTCGCCGCAAGTGCGGCCAGCGTACCAAACAGGGCACCAGCTAGGATCATCCAAGTCTTCGGAGCCAAGACGTGATTGAGATTCACGATCCCTTCCTCCTTTGTTCTTAACCAAGAACTGAGAGACTGAGCGAGAAGGTTGCCAGCCCTAGTTATTAGCCAATCGAATCAGCAGTGGGTTGCCTGGGCGACCCCCCTCTACTACTCTTGGGAATTCTCAGCGTTTTTTATTCTAAGAATATTTTAAAGCGTTAAATTATATCATGACGTTAATAAATAATACAAGGTTATTGAGATGGATTCAGCCATTCTCATGTTGGGATAAAGATTGAGCTGTGAGGCCGATCGCACTCCTCTTTAACTCCTTCCCTAACTAAGGTTCTCACTAAAGTAGAGCTATTAGGCGATCGCTCTGTTGAAGAACACAATCAGCCTATCTAACTAAATTGATGATGTACGACTTCGCAACTTGTGGGCTGTCCTCAGAATTTGCCCCGCGAGGATAGCCGCACCAAAGCCATTATCGATATTGACCACTCCTATACCCGCAGCACAAGAATTTAACATTGTCAAGAGTGGGGCAAGACCACCGAAACTCGCGCCATAACCCACGCTGGTAGGGACAGCAATCACCGGACAACCGGCTAACCCAGCCACGACGCTAGGTAATGCACCTTCCATCCCAGCCACGACAATCAAGACATCGGCTTGTGCGATCGCTTCTCGATTATTCAGCAAGCGGTGGATACCTGCAACCCCAACATCCCACAGGCGCTGCACTTGAAACCCACAAAGTTCAGCGGTGACAGCCGCTTCTTCTGCTACGGGTAAGTCAGAGGTTCCAGCCGAGATCAGAGTAATCAGTCCCGCATGGGTAGGTTTGGGTGCGGCAGGTGCTAAAGCACAGATTCGAGCCGTTGAGTGATATTGCACATCGGGGACTTTTTCTTGCAACTGAGCAAAAACATCTGGAGCAATTCGTGTTGCCATCACCACCGGATTATGCAGCCGCATTGCCTCCATAATCTGAGCAATTTGGTCAGGTGTTTTGCCTGGACCCCAAATCACTTCGGGGAAGCCAGTTCT